>CAZYQZ010000031.1:0-9790 GCA_964649915.1 uncultured Gammaproteobacteria bacterium
TGGAGTAGGACGCCATAAATTATCCCTATCACCTATGGTCCTTCCCTGTATGTCAACAGTGAAATTGTCATATGGAGCTTTAAAGGGCATTTCTCGACTTACCACACCATCTGTCCGAATATTCAGATTCGTCCAAGCCGTATTTGGTTCATGATACATTGATTGTTGCGAAGCAATAGCAATTGCACACGTTTTCAATGCTTCTTTGACTGGATATTTCCCAGAAAAAAGAGGAGACTCATGGAGTGTCTGGGCTGTCAGATCATCCTTTTTATTCACCACCTGAACATGTATACCGGCATCGACTGGAAAGTTGGTTTTCTCTGGGGCAATAACGTGTATCGTAGTATCCGAAAACAATGTTTCACCGTTGGGAACTCGAATCATTCCCTCTGATATACCAGAAACTTGTCGCAATCGATCAAAGGGATGTTCGAGACCTTCTGGGTTTAGAATTTCAAATCCTGGAAAGGATTTTATTTCTCCGTCCATCGAATTTACACTTTCTTTAGTGCATTCTCATAATCGGCAACCATCGTATCTATGGTAAACTTTTCCTCTACCCACACTCTACAGTCTTCCCGTTTGATCGATTCTATTTTTTTCACTGCTTCTACAGCCTCATCCTCATTATTATTCTGGATGATGTACCCTGTTTTTCCATGCGAAACAACCTCAGGTATTGCTCCATTCCCAAATGCGACAACCGGCACGCCGCAGGACATTGCTTCAATCATGACAAGACCAAATGGCTCCGGCCAGTTAATCGGGAATATAAATGCTTTAGCCATTTGATACAGCGTCAGTTTTTCCTCAAATCCAAGTTCCCCTATCCATTTGACGTTTTCCCCATCTATGTCACCTTTAATACTATCGAAGTATTTCTGATCACCAATTTTTCCCGCAAGCACAAGCTTTACTCCAGCTCGCTTTGCGATTCGGATAGCCGCTGCCTGGTTTTTATGAGGAGCAATACTTCCCATCATCAGGATATAGTCAGAAGGTGTGGGATTAAAGGCATACCGATTCGTATCTACACAGTTGTAGACTGTTGCGAGGTAGTTGAGATCTTCAAATCCCGTTCTCTGCGCATTACTTATACTAATAACGTGAGTGTTGTAGGATTTGAAGGTTGCGGCGAGCTTATCAAACATTGGTAAATGCATCACATTTACGAAGGGTTTCCCAAGCAGTTTTGCGATGGGGAGAAATACAGCTTCACCACGCATATTATTAAGAATCACATCATACTCATCTTTTCGATTGAGAAGATGTTGGACTACTTGGGAGAGATATATGTTTTCAAGCCTAAGTTTACGGGAACCTTCAGTAAAGGTTCCTTCGACTTTTTTTTCAAGATTTGAACCAGCCACAGTATCTCCGCCTCCCGCTTCAATAAGGGTGAACCCATCACTTTTTGAGCCTTTTGCGGCAAAAAGAGTTACCTCATGTCCCCTCTTGGCTAGCCCTTGTGCTTGATAATAAGCAATCCACTCGGTGCCACCTTGAAACGGAGGAGGGACTGGAAGAGCGACGGAGCCTAGAATAGCAATGCGCATATCTTAAGTATGCTTTGTTTTAGGGAAATAGGCAAATCGCATATACATAAGGATAAATCTGTGTGCGATTGCCTCCCAAGAAAATTTCTCAACGGCAATTTTGCGTGCATTTTCAGCCATTTTTTCCCGCATTTCATCATTTGTAAGGAGAAGGTTAACTTTATCAACAATTTCTGATGAATTTCGAGGTCTGACAAAATAGCCATTCACTCCGTCTTTGACCGCTAAGGGTATTCCCCCTTTTCTTGTAACAACAACAGGAGTACGTGAGGCCATTGCCTCAAGTATGACAAGACCAAGAGGTTCATCCCACACCGAGGGGGCAACGAATACTGATGCGCGTTTATAGAATTTGTTAAGCTCATTACTCATCCCCAGGTGTCCGATAAAGTGCACATTTGTTAGGGCAAGATTTTTGACTTGTTGTTCCAGATTTTCTCGTTCAGGCCCCTCTCCGAGTATCAGCACTTCTGCTGGAATTTTTTTCGCGGCCTTTATGAGATATTTCACTCCTTTATATGCTGTAAGCTTACCAGCAAAAAGGACTATCTTTTTTCCCTTGAGATTATATTTTTTATCAAGATCAGACGTATCCAGAGTTGGGTTAAATTTATGGATATCTACTCCCCCAGGAATTACCCGCACTTGATCTCGATATTCATCACCAAAGATATCGAAGGTCCATTCTTTCGTCCAAAACGAATTCGGAACAATCCGACGGGCACGACGAAGAACGTCCATGGTGAGCGCGAGATATCGCTTATCTTTTTGAGCTGTCGGCAGTTCCGATCCGTGGACCGTGATGATATAGGGAATTTGATATGTATTTTTTATGACTCTTGCCACCCACGCGAGAGGAAAAGCATGGTGCACATGAATAATATTTGGTTTGAAGGCTTCAACTGCTGCAGTCACTGAATCAAGGTAGTCTTGATACAGCTGAATTACTTCCAAGTTTGAAAGATCTGTGAAAAGCTTGCACCCTGGCCACTCAGGATGACCTGTAAATGCAACTTTTTGCCGCATCTTTAAGGGAAAGAGAGTAACGTTGGAGACCTTACGATCGTCTGGAACAACCATTCCTACTTTGAAGTGCTTACCCACTTCACTTGCTAGAACCCGGGCATACGTGCCGGACCCGGATCCCCACAGAGGAAAGGTCATCAGGTAGAGGATCCTCATTATGTCGTAATTGTAAATGAACTATATGGCGATTTCAATTAGTTTTCGACGTACACGAGTACTATAACCAAACTTCGTAGTATCTCATAGTTTTTTTTGGTAAAGGTATCTTTATGATTTTTTCTATATTGTTCTATCAATTAATAGCTGTTTAAAGATCTTTACGCATCATTTATATGACCTTATATGTATATTAATATATTTTAATAGATCATAAAACGGAAAATATCCTGATTTTCTACTACTTACCAATCGATCCATCTGTCAATTTTTTACACTAAGCAATCTCGGTAAAAAATTTTCTCACTGAAAAATACAGAGGAATTTGTTACCCCTCTATCACTACCTAGTGATACAGCCATTCTTTAGAAAACAGATACTTCCTAAACTTGGAAAGTATAGGGAGAAAAAAGTGGGGAAGATACCCATTTTTTAGTAGTACTCCCAAGTTTTTGGGGCAAACAAGAAGGGCGGAAAACATTTCATTTTTAGATAGAGCACAAAATAAAGCTCTAGATTGTCAGGTCAATCCACTGTTCTGATACGCTTACGAGATGTTTAGCACTCATCGCAATCGATTGCTATTCAATCGTTTTACTCTATAGTACCTGTCAGTAAGCGCTATAATCGTCACTATTCCTATGATTTTTTAGGTCATTTTATATCAGAAAATATCACTTTTTTGGTACTGCAAGTACCTAGAACTACCCTACTTTCAAAAAGAAATGATACCCAGATCAGATTGTCCTATGGCGCTAATGATTAATTTTACGTATATACCACGGGGACGCTTGTGAGGTTAATAGTTCTGTTTTTGATAAAAAATTTTTATTACTCCGTATCTTTTTACTACTTTTTCATGTAAATTCAATCATTTTTATGTATTCTACAGGTTATCCTTAATTTCTTACTTCACTCCCCTCTTTTCTTCCACTTTCCCCTTCGTCATCTTTAAATATACTTAATATAGGATTATGTAAATAAGTATTTAAATACAAAAATATGCTTTTTTGAATATAAATTGTACTCATGGTATTTTACATTTATACGAAAGCATTATTATGATTTTTTACTATCGATATTTGCTCTTTTTACAGTTTTTACCCTTAATAACTATAAGATAAATAAGTTTTTAAGGAATAAAAAGCCAGACCAATCACTTGCTGTATGTTTTAAAACCTAGATATTTTTATATAGGATATTATAAAGGAGTTTTACTGTCAGATCAGCGTATTTCAAGAAGAAGTGAGAATTTATCGCCTTGCGATAGAGCGTTTATACAGATCAAGATTCTCTATAGCTACACCTGTTCCACGTACGACACACAGGAGTGGTTCCTCAGCTACATGACAGACAACTCCGGTTACCTGGGTCATGAGTTTGTCGAGATTTCGAAGCTGTGAAGTACCACCAGACATAACAATTCCTTTGTCGATGATGTCGGATGCAAGCTCAGGCGGAGTTTCTTCCAGTACTCCTTTTACCGCTGACATAATACTGTTTAAAGGCGCTGTAAGAGCCGTAGCTATTTCTGTACTTCCTATTTCAATCATGCGAGGAAGTCCTGAAAGAGAATCACGACCTCGAACTTCCATCTTGAGTTCTTTTGCTATCGGAATAGCCGATCCTATCTCTATCTTCACCTGCTCCGCCATACGCTCTCCGATATACAGGTTATATTTCTTTTTTATATATGTGGTGATTGCCTCATCTATCTTGGTACCTGCAACACGCACGCTATTGTGTACAACTACTCCGCCAAGTGAAATAACAGCAGCTTCAGTTGATCCTCCACCAATATCGACAATCATATTACCGGAAGGAAGCGCGATGGGAATTTTAGCACCAATTGCCGCTGCTAAGGGTTCATCGATAAGATAGACATTTCGAGCACCTGAGGAAAGAGTCGCATCCATGACCGCACGTCTCTCAACCTGTGTACAACCAGCTGGAATACATACCATCACATCAGGTCGAAAGACCCGTGATCTGCCGCACACCTTGTCGATAAAATACCGCAACATTGCCTCTGTAACGACATAATCAGCAATCACTCCGTCTTTGAGTGGTCTTGAGGCCATAATATTACCAGGAGTCCTCCCAAGCATTTCCCTTGCCTCATTTCCCACAGCCACAACCCGATTATCATCAATTGAAACAGCTACCACAGTTGGCTCGTTTAATACGACACCTTCACCTGCAAGATATACCAGACTGTTGGCAGTTCCAAGATCAATTCCAAGTCGTTTGAAGAACATCATATTCGTGAGGAAGTAATCACTAAATACATACCTCATTCTACCCTTCCCGTGGTATAATTACAACGTGGGTAGACGCGTTATTTTTTCGTTTATTATATTGTCGATTTTAGCTTTTGTGACGATTCTGGTCATTGGTTTTGGCAGAGGATATAGATTGGACTTCGGTAACAAAAACGTCACAACTACTGGTATTTTAAAAGTATCTTCATATCCTGAGGGAGCATCCATCTTTATTAACGACGTACTGAAGGCTGCAACAAATAACTCACTCTCCCTGACGCCTAGTTGGTATACAATAAAAGTAACGAAAGAGGGATATATTCCCTGGCAGAAGAAGCTTCGCATTCAAGGAGAAATAGTTACACAAGCAGATGTGTTGCTTATCCCGCAGAATCCGTCGTTCCGGCCATTAACAACCTCGGGCGTCATTCATCCCGCACGTTCTCCATCTGGTAATCAAATTGCTTATATTTCGCCGTTTGATGCCACATCTTCAGCAAATCCGAAGAAAAAAGATGGTATCTACCTTTGGAATATGAAAGAGGGTTCTCCCCTTCCGTTTTCTGGAACAGGACCAAAGCTTCTTGCCCGCTCTACTCCCATACTTAACTATAATCTAGCCACGCTCCTTTTCTCACCTGATGAGAAAGAACTGCTCGCGATCTTTTTTAAGAATAATGATGCATCGACAATCCAATCTGTATATCGGCTTGATACACAACTGATAGATCAGGTTCCTGTAAACGTTACGGAATCTCTCTATGAAACGCTTGCTTCGTGGGATTTACTTCGACAAGAAATAGAAAAAACAACCTTTTCTTCCCTTCCTGACAAGCTATCAACCGTCCTGAATGGTTCAGTCAAAAACGTACTCTTCTCCCTCGACGAGAAGAAGATTATGTATACAGCTACAGCCTCAGCTTCGATCCCTGCTATTATTAACCCTCCTCTTATTGGAAGTAATACCTCAGCACAAGAACGCAACCTCACTCCCAATACAGTATATATCTACGATTTAAAAGAGGATAAAAACTTTAAGGTGAAAACACTTCCATCAGCAAAACCAACCGAAAAACCAATATTTCGCGCATTGGGAACAAGCCTACCTGTAGATACCAATCCTTTCCAGCGACTACTCACTCTTTTTGCTGATACATCAAGCCAGGTTCAATGGTATCCGGATAGTGAGCACCTTGTCATGATAGAAAATAACACGATATACATATCAGAGTACGATGGACAAAACAAAACCACTGTATACGCTGGACCATTTGAAGACTCGTACATCTTCACCTGGCCAACCGGTGGCAAAATAGCAATTCTTACCAACTATAATACGGCTGCAAGCAAGTTTCCCAACCTTTATGCTGTAGATATACGATAATAGCGTTTAGCTTCTAGCGAATAGCTCTGATCGTACGTAATAAAGTAAGCTGGTAACTACCGTACTTACGGACCTATCCCCTTACTCAGCACTACCATTCTCGACACTCGCGTAATACATACCACCCTCCTCATAACTACCATATGAAATATCGAACCAAGAAATAACTGATTAATGAATTAACTACATGACTCTTGAAGGGGATGAATTAATGTGAGACTTGGTGACAACTAAAGACTGGGAATCGTACTGTAAAGAATGGTGTCCGGATAGGCTTATATGTCACTGTACAGACAACAGAAACGAAGCGAAACACAATTGGAGTTGGAGTAATCGTTGGCGATGGACTGATTGTTGGAAAAGGAGTCATAGTAATAGTGATCGTTGGTACCTGAGTGGGTGTAGAGCTTGGTACTTGGGTAGGCGTATTGGTCGGTATTTCTGTAGGAATAACAGTAGGAGTACTGGTGGGCAGTTCTGTAGGTGTAATTGTTGGAACCTCTGTAGGAGTCAGTGTTGGAGTCTGTGTAGGTGTATTCGTTGGTTCTTCTGTGGGTGTTTCTGTAGGTGTATCAGTAATTGTTTCTATAGGTGTAAGCGTAGGGGTTTCCGTAGGTGTTTCTGTTGGGTTTTCATCGACCGCAGATACTATTGGCGAATGGTGGAGTGTGAAAAGAAAAGCGAATAAAGAGAGCGTTATAACTGCAATAACAGGAGTCAAAAAGTCGGGCAAGAGAACTTTTTTCATTATGATCTATCTGTATACTACTTACCTTTTACTATAAGATCAATAGATATTATATATATCAATGTAGTTCTTAAATATTACAGTTTGTAGTTCTTTTAGATGAATACTTGGGAATCATCCATTTTTTCCTCGTCGGGAACTGAAATCCTGCCGAAGCGAAATGATCTCACTATGAATTTTGCGCGAAGGAGGACTATAAATCACTTTCTGGACGGGCGATTACAAGAAGTCGTTGGAAGGTTGTTCCAGGAGGCCAACATGTCTGAAGTACCAGTTGTTCGAATGGCGTGGATTCTGTCAAATACCCTACATCGTCTGGAGCGACCACTTTCTTTTCTACCACCTTATACTTATGCCGAATCCGAGAATAAAAAACATCCACTTCATCACCATTTTCAAGCTCCTTGAGAAGATAAAATATGGCATTATATCTACCTACATTCCAAAAACTATCAGTTGAATGTGCGAAGAGATAGATATTATTTCTTCCACCTGGAAACCCTGTGCCCTGGGCGTGCGCAACTCCATACTTCAGCGCCTCAAGATAGGCGTCTTGACTTGATGGATCCACATTCGGGATAACTCTGGAGTTCGCGCCAATCTTGGGAATGAGGATGGAAAAATTAGGATCAACAGGACGTAGAACCTCCACTTTATCCCCGCCGCTTATTCCTCCAAAGAATGTACGAGCAGGTGCGGTAGTAGGTGTAGGTTCGGTAGTATCCTGAGCACTTGCTTCATCGCCAACTACAAACCGAATGTTTCTGGCTACCGTAGTTCTATAGTCTATCTCCTGTTTTATAACTGGACCAAATGTATTTGCCATCCCAAAAAGAGAATAGAGAATCAGGAAGTTCCCGAGTGTACGAAGAAGGACGAATTTTATTTTCTCTTGTGTTGTAAACATAGAAATGGCGTCCCCGGGCAGAGTCGAACTGCCAATCTTTCCCTTAGGACGGGACTGCTCTATCCAGTTGAGCTACGGGGACACAAATCCTATCGTATTTTACCATCGAAATGGTAAAATACGAAGAAATCAAGTTATACCGGGGTGTAGTTCACCTGCCCGCATTGCTACGCAAAGCGTTGCAGGCGGGTCAGTTTACCCTGAGCTATGTCGAGGGGTAGAACGTTTAGTTCGCACTGTAAATTAGCGGGGTGTAGTTCATCGGTAGAACGCTCGGTTCGGGACCGAGAGGCATAGGGTTCAATTCCCTACACCCCGACCGATTTTTACAGGGTAAAGGGTTTATCCTGAAAATCACACAATGATTTTCAGGAACCGTGAGGCAGTGGGTTCAATTCCCGCCGTCCCGACCCATTTTTCAAGTGTGAAGGTTTACACTGAAAATCCGAAAAGATGATTTTCAGTGACCGAGAGGCATAGGGTTCAATTCCCTACACCCCGACCAATTTTCAAGCATAGAAGGTGAAGGGTTTAAAAAAACGAAGTTTTTTTACACTGAAAAATTGCATCAGCGATTTTTTACGTGCAATTCCCTACACCCCGACCATACATAGTAAATACATATGAAACTTATCTTGGCATCACAGTCAAAAGGACGAAAACAACTCTTGGAACTATTTAAGATTCCATTTAGTATCATGCCAAGTAAACTCGATGAGGACAAGATTTTAGGTCAGACTCCTCTTGAAACTATCCAGCTTCGGGCTCGCCTCAAAGGCGAAGAAATCGCAGCACGAATTATTGCATCATCAGAGAATCCAACAAGGATAACCAATACTGACCCTCGTTCCATATCTCTTTCTCTTATTCTTTCCGCTGATTCAGAAGCAATAATGAAGGGTAAAACGCTTGGAAAAGCAGAAAACGAAAAAGAGGCAAAAGAAATTCTTGGTATGCTCTCTGGAAAGACACATGAATTTATCACCGCAATCTATGCAATTCGGCTCTATAAAAGCCCACAAACTACTACATATCAGAGAAAAGTATGGGCAGTATACGATAGGAGTTACGTCACCATGAAAAAACTGACGAAAGAAGATATGAGACTCCATTTGAAACTTTCAGAATATAAACGGTACGCTGGAGCATACGCTCTTTTTGCCTCTCCAATTGATATTATCACCAAAGTAGAAGGGTCACTGACAAACGTGGTTGGCCTCCCCCTTGAGAAGATTGTGCCTATTCTTTCTGAGAATCACCTTCTTGAGTTGTAACGCATACCATACTTTCTCATTACTTTTTATGTTCTCTGTCCTTTTAGCCTTAATTTGCTCGTAGTAATCTATTTTTACTTCCTCGAATATGATTACTCCATAAAATAGTCTTATTATGACAATCTAAATAGTAATTATCTCCCTTTTTGCTGATTTTATTATAATTCTATCGGATATCCCATAATATTATTCCTTTTCATCACTAGGGTAGAGTACTCTCTCCCCTTATTTACTTTATATTTCAAATCTTCTGTCTTTTTATTGTACATATTACTCCATTCATTTACTTCTATATACATTTTTTGTATACTTAATGTCCAAATGGCGGACAGAATATTATTTGAATTTTTACATAATCTCCAATTATCGGATGATGAAATAAAACTATATACAATTTTAGTGGAATTTGGGCCTCAAACAATCCTAGAACTATCTAGACACGCAGAAATCAACCGAACTCAAGTTTATAGACTAT
>CAZYQZ010000032.1:0-8998 GCA_964649915.1 uncultured Gammaproteobacteria bacterium
GCGGTGGGAGTAACTATGACTTTTGATCCATATGCACGGAGTAAATTGCGTTTTTCTTCACTCATTTTATCTGGCATAACAAACACGGTGTTATATCCTTTTACTGCTGCAGCAAGGGCGATCGCAACTCCAGTATTACCAGAGGTAGGTTCGACAATAGTTGCTCCTTTTTTAAGCTTTCCTTCTCTTTGTGCTTTTTCAACCATTGCCGGGCCAATCCTATCTTTTATACTTCCCCCTGGATTGAGAAACTCAAGCTTCACAAGCATTGTTACTCGAGGATTCGGGTTGAGCTTATTCACCTTCACGAGCGGTGTATTACCGATTACTTCTAAAATATTATTATGGTACATATGCTTTTACAAAAAAACCTCCAAATCGGAGGTTGTGATTGTTATACATCCAAACACAACCTCAACTAAGAGGGAGTGCAACAACAAATGGTATTATTACTTTTCATATTTTTCATATAGTATTGGATAAGAGCTTCTCTGTCAACCAGTCTTTATGTCCCTTCATGCCAGCTGTCTAGATAGTTTTTCTGTTCTTTCGTCAACTTATCTATTTTGACACCCATTGCATCGAGCTTCAATCGAGCGATTTCTTTATCCATATCAACAGGAATTCGATATACACTAGCTGTTAAGGTTTTACGATTTTTCATAAACCACTCACATGAAAGTGCTTGATTGGCAAAGGACATGTCCATTACTTCAGCCGGATGACCTGTGGCTGCCACCAAATTAATAAGTCTTGCTTCTCCTAAGACACAAATCTTTTTACCATTTTGTAATGTAAATTCTTCAACATATTCCCGTACCTTCCTCTTCTTTCCAATCTTTACTAAACCATCGTAATCTATTTCAACGTTGAAATGTCCTGCGTTTGCAAGAAGAACGCCATCTTTCATGTTCCAAATATCAGCAATTGTAATCACGTGCTTATCTCCGGTTGCGGTCACTATAATATCTGCTCTTTTTACCGCCTCAGCTATAGACATAACAGTGAAGCCATCCATAACTGCTTCCAGGGCTTTAACACTATCAACTTCTGTTACTATTACATTTGCACCCATTCCACGGGCCCGTGAAGCAACTCCTCTTCCACACCATCCGTAACCACAAACTACGAAGATCTTTCCTGCAAGTAGCACGTCAGTCGCTCGAATAATTCCATCAAGAGTTGATTGACCAGTTCCATACCGATTATCAAAAAGATGTTTTGTGTCACTGTCATTTACTGCCATAACAGGAATCTTCAGTGCGCCATCTTTTTCCATTGCCCGAAGTCGTATAACACCTGTAGTAGTTTCTTCAGAAGAACCAATAATTTCGCTTAACTGGCTTTTTCGTTTACCATGAAGGAGCGACACGAGGTCTGCTCCATCATCAAGAGTGATTTGGGGATGTGCATCGAGTACTGCATCTAAGTGTTTATAGTACGTTTTGGTATCTTCACCTTTTATTGCAAAAACGGAAATACCTTCATGTTTCACAAGTGCAGCAGCCACGTCATCCTGTGTGGAAAGTGGATTTGATGCACAGGCGACCACTGTAGCGCCTGCCACTTTCAGTGTTTTAAGTAGCGCTCCAGTTTCTGCGGTGACATGCAAACATGCAGCAATCGTAATATCTTTGAGTGGTTTTTCTTTTTCAAATCTTTTTTTTATAAGTGACAGAACAGGCATATTCTTTTCAACCCATTCAAGTCTGAGTTTTCCCTTGCCTTCAAGGCCAATATCTTTTATGTCAGAATTTATCATACTCGCAAGTGTACCAAAAAAATCTTTTTTTGAGAAGGATGAATTTAGTCTAGCCGAAAATGTGAACCCAAACTTTTTTTTCGCTGCAGACTCGCTTGCACAATACCTGATGCAACCAGGAGCATGTTAGCAAATTCTGCATATTCTACACTTTCAAAAACATCGTGATTTATTTTCGTACTCCACTGCGAGAGTACCTGCCTTGTGTGTTCTAACTCTTTTTCCTTACGAATGATACCAACGTTTTCCCACATGAGAGTTTGTAGAGCTTTTCGATCTAGTTTGACACTCTTGGGATGTCCGTGTACGCGTTTTACTTGGTGAACCTTTTTTTTCTCAATACGTATGGGAAATTGTGAAAGGATATGAGGTATCTGCATAGGAAAAACTATCGCTTCTAGGAGCGAGTTTGACGCTAATCGGTTAGCACCATGAACTCCACTTCTGGAGACTTCACCAAATGCAAGAAGATTTTGGATACTTGTTTGACCATAGAGATTAACACGTATTCCTCCACAGCTATAGTGTGCTGCTGGGGTAATTGGTATCACTTCATTGGCAAGATCACATCCTTTTTCTTTCGCTTGTGCATATATATTAGGAAACCGGGATAGAAGAAATTCTTTTCCCTTATGCCGAATATCAAGGTATACTTCTCCTTCTTTCTGTTTTTTGAATATCTCTCGCGCGACCTGATCACGTGGCGCAAGTTCAGCAAGCGGCGAAATTTCTTTCATGAACCGCTTTCCCTGATAATCCAAAATATAGGCTCCCTCACCACGCAATGCTTCCGACAATAGAAAAAGCGGAGAATCAGAATCTTTCAAGGCAGTTGGATGAAACTGGATAAACTCAAGGTCTTCGATGATTGCTCCAGCACGTTTTGCGATCGCAATTCCATCGCCTGTGGCTACTGTGGGGTTAGTCGTCTTCTGATACAGCTGTCCTAAACCACCTGTAGCAAGAACTGTCGCTTTGCTAAAACAATAAAGTATCGCATCGTTGCGAAGCACCTTTATCCCAAAACACCGATTGTTATCAACGATAAGATCTAAAACAAACGAATCTTCCCAGATAGTAATGTTTGAATATGCCCTAATCTTTTCTGTTATAACATCCTCAATCACTTTACCAGTAAAATCGGTAGCATGAATAATACGAAACGATGAGTGAGCTGCTTCACGACCTAATAGAAAACCACCAGGGCCTTTATCAAATGGGACCCCAAGATCTTCTAACAGAGCTATCGCAGCTGGCCCCTGTTGAACCAGAAATTCAACAGCTTTTTTATCATTATGGAATGCCCCAGCAACCATCGTGTCTTTCACGTGAGACTCAAACGAATCGGTGGGTAGTGAAACAGACGCTATTCCCCCTTGCGCCAGAGATGTCGCACACTCGTTCATTTTTTTCTTACTAATAAGAAGTACCCGACCATAGTCTTTCAGAAAATACGCACTGATAAGTCCAGAAAGTCCTGTTCCAATAATAATAAAATCAAATTCATCCATACTTATTGTAAAGTTTACACTTAATCAAGTATAATACAAAAAGTATACACTGCATATCACCATGAACACATATCCCGCCCAGATATCACCACAGGAAGAAAAGGATCTTGCTACTCAAATCCGTTATTGGAAAAAAAAGAGAAACGCTCTCATCATTGCACATAATTACGAAATCCCAGCAATTCAGGATGTTGCTGACTTTGTCGGTGATTCTCTCGAGTTATCCCAAAAGGCAGCAGTAACTGATGCCTCGTGTATCGTGTTTTGTGGGGTTCACTTCATGGCTGAGTCCGCAGCAATTTTTTCACCCGATAAAAAAGTTCTTATTCCTGACCTAAAAGCTGGATGCTCTCTCGCGGCAAGTATCACGGGTGAGCAACTCCGACAATGGAAGAAACGGTATCCAAAAGCAGTGGTTGTCTCATACGTAAACACGAGCGCGGAAGTAAAAGCAGAAAGCGATTACTGTGTTACATCTACAAATGCGGTTGCGATTGTAAATCAGATTCCCAAGGATCAAGAAATTCTTTTTGTTCCCGACATGTTCCTCGGTGATTTTGTTGCAAAAACAACCGGACGTAAAAACATGATCGTCTATCCGGGCGAATGCCATGTACATGCTCGAGTTCGACCATCTGATATTACCTCCAAAATGGAGAAGGAAAAAGACGCAGAGTTTCTTATTCACCCTGAGTGTGGCTGTGTCTCAACGTGTATGCATTATGTTGCTTCAGGTGATCTCCCAAAGGAAAAAACAAAAATTCTTTCAACAGGCCAAATGATGAAGTACGTAAAAACTTCATCGAGTAAAAAGTTCGTTGTTGCAACCGAAAATGGCATTCTTTATAGACTCGGTAAAGAAAATCCTACCAAATCCTTCTTACCACTTCGTGATGATATGATTTGCGAATTTATGAAAATGATTACATTACCTAAGTTACTAACTTCACTCAAAGACCTTGTCTATGAGGTAACAGTACCAAAAGATATAGCCATCCGGGCAAAGGTTCCTATCGAACGAATGTTGTCATTATCACGATGAAACCTGCGATTTTTAATTTCCAAAAAAAAGACTTACTTACAGTTGAGAATTCTGGATATCAAAATACGCTTACGTCACTGTATCGATTTCTTTCAACGAGTGATTCCATAAAAAAAGATGCAACTTCAAAACTTCTTGATTTGAATATTGAAGTGAAGACCTGTATAAAAAGTCACCAAACTGGAATTATAGCGGGAATAGAAGAGATTTCATATTTGTGTACGCACCATCTCGGGATTACGACCACAGCGCATGTTCGTGATGGAGAAAGTATAGATAAAGGTCAAAAAGTTATTTCGCTTTTTGGAACAGCGAGAAATATTTTAGCAAGTGAAAGAACGGTACTGAATATTCTCCAAAGAATGAGCGGTATAGCTACCAAAACGCATGAACTTGCAAAAAAAATTACACCTGTGATGATTTCTGCAACGAGAAAAACCCCATGGATGGGATTGGATAAAAAAGCAGTATCATTAGGTGGAGGACTCACCCACCGTTTGAGTCTTGAAGACGGAATTCTTATAAAAGACAATCATCTCTCAATAATAAAAAAAATATACTCTCTACCTACTGAGGAGGCGGTAATTAAGAAAACGGTAGACATGGTTCTTACCTCTCCCCTTTCCGATATTACCACTGTCGAACTCGAAGTAAAAACTGAAAAAGAAGCGTGGACATTCTTTGATACTCTCTCTCTGTCCTCGTACAATTTCACACCTGCTATGTTGTTTGATAACTTTACACCAAAAGCTGTATTGGAATTACTTAATACAGTACGAAAAAAATATAATCTAAACGGAATTATCCTCGAAGCATCTGGTGGAATTACAGAAGAGAATATACAAGACTGGGCTGATACAACGGTTGATTTTATATCCCTTGGAAGTTTAACTCATTCAACAAGAGCGTTCGATCTGTCTCTTGATATACTCTGAAACGTTCACAGGATTCTAACAAACGTCAATTCTCTATGTCTGAACTGAAATATGCGAGCTGGCCGTGCTTTATCTAATCTATTTTTTCGACCTGTATCTGAAAGTAGATTCAGTGATTGAATTTTCTTTCTAAAATTACGCTTATCTAGACTTTTACCGATAATTGCCTCATAGGCATTTTGAAGCATACTATACGTAAACTCAGATGGT
Source organism: uncultured Gammaproteobacteria bacterium (assembly GCA_964649915.1). GTDB lineage: Bacteria > Patescibacteriota > Microgenomatia > 2-02-FULL-39-11 > 2-02-FULL-39-11 > CAZYQZ01. The sequence goes on from CAZYQZ010000032.1 coordinate 5,461, forward strand.
AAAAGTGCGTATACAATATTTGTATACTCAATTTTTCCTTTTAGCCGCTTGTGGGCATACCGCAGAATTTCTTCGTCAGTTTTCTCTAGACCTGGTAATGTATCGATTGAGTACCAGAGCGAATTTTCATTTATATTTTGCAAAACTGGAGTTGAAATTAACACCAGGTACGAGATGATCACTATGTTACGAGTAGTATCAAAGAACGTATACACTTGTTCAATATAAAAGGAGGAACCATGTGGATTAATATGCGTTTTTACTATACCAGCTACGTGGTTATCAAGCGTCACTTTAGCACTAATAGTCGTCTTCCACAGTGAGTAAGAATATTTTTGACTGATGGTTTCTTTTTTATTAAGAAGCGTGAGCAGCTTATTTTCAGATATAGAAAATCCAGTAATTCGTATCTCGATAAGAGGATCAGTATGAGAAGAAGTATTATGCATCTAAAATGAGCGCTTCATGAAAATTATCTTTATATCGGTACGAAAACTCTTCAAAGGTAAAGGTATGGGTTGTTGTTCCATACGCCTCAACTGTATACGCTGCACATAAAGCTCCCATCTTTCCGCAGGTTTCTATCGGAAACTTGCGAAGAAATCCGGAAACAAATCCTGCCCGATACGCATCTCCGGCACCTGTGGGATCATATGCTCCCTTAACTTTCGCTGGAGGTATCTCGTACACTGCGCCTTTATAGGAAATTCTTGATCCTTTTTCACCCAAGGTTACAATGATAATTTTATGTGGATCCTCAAGTTTTTCACCAATCTTTTTTTCGATAACACTCATTTCATAGTCATTAGCAATCACTATACGAGCTCCTTTTATTCCTATACGTAAATCGTTCTTGTCGAGCCACGGAAGTTGCATTCCTGGATCAAAGAGATATGGAATTTTCTTCCTTTGATATTCCTGTGTCATCTTAATCATGGCCCGAGGATTATGCGGAGCCACGATCCCAAAGTCTATTTCCTCTGTTATTGTATCAAGTGAAAGTCCCTCTGAAAGGGAATCAGCTCCTGTATAGAATCCCCATATTTGATTGTCTTTCCCATCTGTAATACCAACAGCGGTAGAGGTAAAAAAATTTGGGACTTGTCGAATGTAGTTTGTGTTAACGTTATTTTTTTGTAGAAAGTCTCTATATGTTTCAAAATCAGATCCTACTAACCCAAGTATTCCCACCTTAATACCCAGCATTGCAAGGTTGTATGAAATATTTCCTGCTGTCCCTCCAAATCCTTTTTGCATTTTTTCCACAAGAAAAGAAACATTAAGGGTATGAAGTTTTTCAGGTAGAATATGTTCAGAAAAATTCCCTGGAAAGTCCAATATAAGATCAAAGGCTAGCGAACCTGTCACAACAATCATAAAATAATTCGATAGTAATTAACTTGGAAATATTACTTAGCGCCGCCTAATAACCCTTGTAATCCTCCTGACATTTCAGTGAGTTTCTTCGCTGCAATCTGCTGTGACTGTTTGATGGCTTCAGCAACCGCTTCTTTTACTCGATGATCTTCTTTCTCGTCAATAATAAGCTCAATAATCTTCTGATCCCCGGACATTATTACTTTTACTCCGTTTTTCTCAACGGTTACAGTTTCTTGCGCGAGTGCTTTCTGCATCTGCATAGCTTGATCTCGCATTGATTTCAGATCACCAAGAGTTTTGAAGGGATTCATCATAAAATAGTTCTCCTTTTATAGGGTAATATAAATAAACGCTGCTATACTGCTATTGTAACATTCTTGTAACTTTCTTGACTACTTATTCTCGCACCACTCAACAACCGCAATCTCAATGGGGAGAGACGCAATGGTGCTAGAGCGTATTTCCATATATGCTTTAGAAAATACTTTGATTACACGTTTGATTTCTTCACTCGACCATTCGGTCTGATTCCCATTATCTTTCGGTACCACATCATACTTAGCAAGCAACATACTATGTAATGTTTCAAGGAGAGTTTTCATAAAACTTTTCATCGTGACGCCTTTAGAAGTAAGTTCTTCCACCGCAGCGAGTGATTTCTTCGCATCTTTCGTGGAAAGGTACGTAATAAAGTGTTGAATTGCAACTTCTGAAACACTCCCAAGAATTGGGCGTATTTTCTCAATAGAAAGCGCGTCTTCATCCATGGCCTGCTCAAACAATTTTGTTGCATCACGAAATGATCCATCTGCTGCATTTGCAATTTCCTGCAAAAGTTCATCTTCGTTTTCTATTTTCAACTTTTCCCCTTTGACAACCCGTTTGAGCGAACGTTGGATCTCTCCGTTTGTTGCTTTCGTAAATTCGAATCTGGTGCATCGTGAAATGATAGTTGGAAGAAGCTTGTCTGCTTCAGTTGTAGCAAGAATGAAAATGACATGCAGAGGTGGTTCTTCCAGCGTTTTCAGCAGAGCATTGAAGGCTTCAGTAGTCAACATGTGCACCTCATCAATAATATAGACCTTGTAAAAACTACTGGCGGGGGCAAGGCCAATCTTTTCCCGTAAATCTCGTATTTCATCGATTCCCCGATTGGACGCTGCGTCAATCTCGAGCACATCCAGATTTTGTCCTTGCGTAATTGATATACAGTTTGAACACACGTTGCAGGGCTCAAAGGTTGTTTTAAATCTTTGCCCAGATGTAATATTTTGAATTGCTTTGCCTGTTTTTTCACAGTTAAGAATTTTGGCAACTATTCTTGCCGCTGATGTTTTCCCGGTTCCTTTGGGACCAGAAAATAAAAATGCGTGAGGGATGTGCCCAGAAGACAGGACTGTGGACAGTCTTTTTTTTACTTCTTCAATATCTAGCTCTTCTATTTTTTGTGGACGATATTTTCTGTATAGAGTCATGTTCTATATAGTATGCACTTAATCATGGTGATAACCTAATAAATGGAGAAGTCCATGCTCTATTAATTCATTGATTTTATCATCAACCATTTTTTCTTCTTCGGCAGCATCAGAAACGGCTTGTGGATACGAAACGATGATATCACCAAGCCGGAGTATCCCATCCGGAGGATCAACAAATATACCTGTCCCTTTTGTTTCAGAAAAGGTAAATGATAAAACATCGGTAGTTTTATCAATCATTCTATAGTCCTTATTAAGCTTACGCATTAATCTATCCCCTACTATGTTAATAGAGATTTCTATTTTTCCTTTCATCTTTTTTTCCACGAGAGTATTTTCCACAACGGAGCGTATGGAAGATCTATTGATTGGATAGCGGGATTCACTCTTAATGAGAATGTCTATCATGCGGCTCTTCTTCGTGCCAACATTTTCTTTTGATACCTCTGCCGCCTTTGGATTTCTTTCTTTTTCTCTTTCCTCTCCTCTGCAGGTTTGGTATAAAATTCGCGCTTTTTAAGCTCTAGAAGTATTCCTTCTGAGATTACTTTTCTTGTAAATTTCCTTATAACACTATCTGATGTGTCACCAGGTTGTGCTTTAACTATAATCATACAATGATTTAACTAACACCTCCCTCGCATTACACTTCCCATCCTGGACTTTGCTTCCAACCCCCC
>CAZYQZ010000032.1:9008-9727 GCA_964649915.1 uncultured Gammaproteobacteria bacterium
AATGTAAATGAAATACTAACTGACCGGCCCCTTTACCGTTATTGGCAATAATTTTATATCCACCGGTGTCGATATGCAACAATCGCGCTATATCCTTTACTTTTACCATCATGTCCCCAAGGAGACCTTTATCTTCATCTACAGCTTCATTCAGAGAGACTATATGCTTTTTTGGAACGAGTAACACGTGGACTGGAGCTTTGGGGGCTATATCATGAAAGACAACCATCTGTTGGTCTGAGTAGACCATTCGGGATGGAATATCGCCTTGTATGATTTTGCAAAAGATACAATCCAGCATACATTACTTTTTAAACACATCAATAATTTCTCTCAGTGGCAATCTGGTTGGCTTGGTACTTGGATTCTTGAGTGAGCCGTTCAATAACATCTTGTGACTTACATGTAAAAACCATGTTGCATCACTATCAAGTTTTTTCATTTTTTTATATGCACTTTCCAGATCCACTTTTGATTCTGGCAATCCTTTTATCCGCACATACCCCTTTTTAGGATCCTTTCGAATTACCATTACAAACCCTTGCTTTTGTCCTAGCTTCACTACCTCATCATTCATCGTTTCTATAGCCAGTGACTTGCCCCACTTACTCGTGAATGGGATACCTTTTTCTTCTATCTCTTTCTGTGCCCAAATCTTATCTTGAATCTTCCGCTGTATTCCATCAAGCGCTATCATTCCCAATTCCATTAATCGTTCA
>CAZYQZ010000033.1:0-9630 GCA_964649915.1 uncultured Gammaproteobacteria bacterium
GTTTATACAGACGAACTTTTGCCTCTGCGTATACGGCAAACCCTTTGCTAGTTAGATGAAGGGGAGATAGTTGTTTTACTTTACATAGGAAAGCACCATTGTAGTATTTCAGTTGCAGACCAAAGAGAGCATTCATAATAACGATGAAACACTTCGAGTATATCTGCCGAGAGAATGTTCTCAGAGTTGTGTTTGTCGGATAAATAGTAATAATGTCTGCCTCTCCTATTTTTTCGAGCATATGTTGGATAAATATTGCATTTGCATCATTATCACCGTGAAATTGAGTAACGTATTCTTTTTTAGCAACATGAATACCCTGTCGAAATGAAAATCCCAATCCAAAATTTTTTTGGTTTTTGATTACTTTAATTTTATTATTTTTTCGGGCAAGATCTTTTGCGACTGTATAGGTCCTGTCAGTTGAACCATCATCAACTACGATGATCTCATAGTCAGAAATATGATTGTGAATATTCACAATAATCGACTCTATTGCCCCCGCCAGACTGTCTTCTTCGTTAAAGGCTGGAACAATCACTGATAGGCTAATTTTAGTTTTATTCATTTTGTTAAAAAATTTTATGCTGTTGGTGAGGTAGTTCGGCCAGTAAGTTTACCTGCGCAATACCCAACCCACAAGAAAAGTATTGGGTAAAAAGACAATGTATGTCTTGACTCGCTGGATACAAGTGAAAAGCCAAATGTCATATATAAAAAGGTGAGCAACGTAAGTAAAACAACTGGATGAGTTACTAATCGCTTTTTATCTTTCTTGATAAATAAGAAAAATCCAATAAATCCAAATAGAAAAAGCGTGATATTACTCACTCTCACGAACCACATATCCGCTGGATAAAAATCATCCTTGAAGAGGAATAAGTGATTATGATCCCATAGCCAGACTGCATTTTTTCCAAGATTGATACCATACTGTCCCCAATCATATCGCAAGCGGTTAAGTAAAAGAGTTTTATATTTTTTACTAAATTCATCTCGTTTCTCAAATGGAGTCACCCTATATTCCTCCGCCATCTGGGTAAATTCAGGACTTATTCCAGTAAACTCTACTTCTGGATAGCGCATAGAGAAAAAATTAGAATATAAAATTCCCGCCTGCATAGTCCGAACTGGTACTATGGTGACAATTTTATACTCCTGATAGTATCGAATCATGGTATAACTTGAGATCAGAAGAAATCCAACGAGCGATATGGCGAAAAAGAATATTTTTTTCTTTTTTTCTATAACAAAAAATGTAAAAAAAACGAGATACGTTAATACTAAATAATAGAATGATAACTTCGTAAAAACTAGAAACCCCAAAAGAGCACCAAAAATAATCCATAAAAATTTATGAGTAAGAAAACGACTACTACTTATCAGAAGTAATAAACAACTAATAAGAAATAACGTAAATGTTTCAGACAATATAAGTCCTGTATACGATGCAGCTAGAGGATGCAGCATGTATAACACAAACGTAATTACCGCAGCTTGTTTGTTAAATACTTTTTTTGAAACAAGATACAAGATGACTCCTGTGACAATATCCAAGAATATTTGAACTACACGAACTGCGTCAATGTTATTTTTTCCAAAAATACTTAAAATTGTTGCAATAAAGAGGGAGTACCCTTCGGTCTTAAAACAACAATCAATTGGAAATTTACCTTCGATAAATTCGTGTGCGATACGGACGTATTCGGAGGAGTCAAAAACGAGAGGTTTGAATGCGTGTTGCAGCAGAAAAAACCGTAACACAACTCCTAGAAAGAGAAAACTCAATAGGAAAATAACCTTTTTCATCTCCTACCATTCAATCTTACTTCATAATATAACGTCACGATGACCCAAAAAGTAGAAAATAGACTGTGGAAAGAAACCGCGGTAGATTCACCAAACTTTCGTCCTATATGTTCAAACTGTTGCTCTTTGAATGAGTATCCGGCTGATAGCAGTCTAATCTTTGCTTCTGCAAATATAGTAAATCCGTCAGATATTAATTGAACCTTCCGTAAAACTTGGGTCTTACAGATAAAGTACCCATTGTAATATCTGAGTTTTAATCCAAAAAGCAGGTTCATGATCGCGATAAAACCATATGACAGAGACCGTCTCATGATCGACCGATCACTAGGATTTTTCATATATGCCGTAATCAGGTCCGCTTCTTTTCGTCTTTTGATAAGGTCTTTTAATAACTGTGGTGACGTATCATTGTCTCCCGGCAGTCCAGTAATATACCCCATGGTTGCAAGTGATATTCCATCACGAATTGTTTGTCCAAATCCCATATTTTTTTCATGTGTATGCACTCTCACTTGTTTCCATTTTTTTTGAAATATCTGAATCTTATCTTTCGTATGGTCTGTACTTCCATCGTCAATGATAATGATTTCAAATTGAATCCCAACATCTTTTAATACAGCAATTGCAGATTCAACAGTGAGGGTTATATTCTTCTCTTCGTTATATGCGGGTATTATGACTGTTACCCCATCTGGGTGCATGATTTTTTCAGAATTCATAAAGTTGAGTGAGATGTTGGTATTACTGCGTTCCCTTTCTTCCTACACCAATCGCAAAAAGATAGTGCGCAAGATTTGGGTCACCAAGATGAACTACTTCATCATTCATAGAAAATAAGAAAACATTCTGAAAATATTTTTCAAGTGCCTTCGTTAATCTTTGATGTCCGAAAAGATTAATATGCTGAATTCTACTTTGTGCTGATGCATATACTTGAGCAGTAATATTGGGCGTCCCTACTATGTAGATTCCATCGCTGTGTAAAGCGTCTACTGCATTTTTTATAAACGCATCAGTTAAAACTGGATCAAGATGTTCGATAACATCCACTGAGTAAATAGCGTCAAAAGTTTTTTTAGGCTTACTCATGCAAATATTAAAATATTCAAAATGGATATTATTTATTTTCTTCATTCTTTTCGTATTATTTTGGACATACCTCGTATCAATTTCAAATGCTGTAAGCTGTTCAACCGATGCCGCAACTAAGGGGGTTGCGAACCCGTCCCCACAACCAATTTCCAATACCTGTTTTTTTCCTTTGAGCATACGTGAGATAAATGCGTACCGAGAAAGAACAAACGATGCGTGTATTGGATCATGCAGCATACTGTAGGAAATGATTGGACCAAACTCCATTCTATCTTCGGTTGAGGGTATATGTAACGACTGTTTTTTCATAGTGGTAAGTATATCACAAAGAGGCGTTTTGGCAGGCAGAATAATCCGTAAACTATATGCTCTATCTTATTTTCTTAACACCCAAATAAGAGGTACCCCGTCAATGTTCTTTGAATACACCAACTTTCCTTCTTTTTCTTTTTCTTTTATAAAATCATCCAAACCATAATCGTAGATGAAAGTATAGCGGTTAAAAATAGAAACATAATCACTTTCTTCCATTCTTTTTGAATTTACTTGGAGCAGTAAGTCTTTTCGCAGGTATACTCCAGCGCTATTTGCCGCCATTGGAAAATAAATTGAAGAATTTTCTGGTGCATGAGCGTTAAGCCACACCATTGCCCCTTTTTGCGGTGTGCCCCAGAAATCCACATCAAAATTTTTACTTCCACCCTTTATTCCGCCAATCAACTCGTTGAAGTAGCTTGTTTGGTACGGATGGTAGTGGATCAGTGAATATCCCATCCAGAAAAATGACAGTATTCCCAAAATCCAAAATGCATATTTCACAGTGAGTATTTTCCGCACATACATATAACTACTCCATGCTCCGATTCCAGCGAGAGCACTGAGTGGATACACAAACTCCATGAAATGACGGACACCGTCAATTGCCCCACTGTGCGGATTGAGGTATCGAAGCAGTGGGATAAAAAACCACAATATTAACAACATTGAAAATGGGTCTTTTTTGAACACATTTCTCACTGATACACAAAACCCAATAATAAAAGAAATAAGTATGGGAAGAGGAGTTGTGACCGCGATATACGCATATGGATAGAGTTTAGGCACATCTTGACCTGAGATATGCAGCTGCCCCATCCAAAAGATCCACATGTTAAATGTGTTATACGTATAAAATGTTTTTAATTGTAGTAATTTACCCAAAGGATCACTCCAAAACGGCCACCATAGAGCAATTGCTGCAAGTGGTGCAAGAATAAAGTACAAAAAGATAGGTACTATCGTACGCAACTTCTTTTTATCTTTTTTCAAAACAGAAAGGATAATTGCTTTTCCATGCATAGTGGTAAACCATACGAAGCAAATCACCGGAACGACAGTTGAATTGATTTTTACATTAAAAGCAAAGGCAAACGAGACAACCGCGAAAATGAGACTTCGTATCGTTTTTTTCTTTTCCAAATTCCAAAAGGTTACTATTGCCAGACTAAATGCAAATGCATTTGGAATGTCTTTCATATTCGTGTGCAAATACCCAAAGTAATTTGGCAGAAGTGCCAAAGAAAGTCCTGCAAGAATTCCAGCTGGAATTCCCTTTACTTTCGCGACGAAATAAAACAATAATGCAACTCCTCCTGCCCCAAAAATAAGCATGGGGAAGTTATACGCGCTATCAAGCGGAAATATATGAAGTTGTTTGTGTAATAAAAAATATGACAGCGTCGGAATGATCTGAGTAAATGGTCCGAAGGGATCTGGAGCTGTTTGAATATATGTTGGAAATAGCTGAAGAGCAACAGGGACATCCTCGTAAGTTTTCTCAAATGGAATTCCTAAATGATATAACCCACCGTAGAAATGGTAATGGAAATCCCAAGATAATCCGTAATCATTAATTATTGCCAAATGAATAAGAAAATAAACGTAGAAAAATAATAAGCTGAGAATGAGTATTGTCTTATTTTTTTTCATGCAGACCTTTTTTTATATATCATGACAAGACTAAGTCCAAATAGAAAACTTATAACCCCAGATATCATATAGACCGCCGGGTAATAGTAAAACGTTATCATATGATCGCCCTTGGGTACATAGGTTGAACGAAATGCCATGTTACTTTTTAATAACTCGTTCCTTTTCCCATCAATGTCTACTCTCCATCCCGGGTAATATACCTCTGACGTTGAAAGGTATGCGTTACAGTTGCTGTTCACACGAAGAGAGATGGTATTTGGTGTATATGAAACGACTTGAACTTCCCCAACTGGTCCGGCTGGACAATCTGTGCTTTTATATTTGGAGCGGGAATCAACAATTCCAATACTTTTTCCAAGATCAATCTGATCATGTAAGAGCGCCTCTGACAAATCATGTTCGGAAGGATACGTGGATACGACGTTCACGAGAAAAAAACGTGGGAGTACTGTCGCATTTTCATACAGTGCATATCTGTCCGACTCCATAATCTTGGTAAACTTTGCAGGATATTCTCTCCCGATCGTTCCAATGCTTTTGTCGTCCAAAATATACTTCACATTTAAAAAATTAATAAGAGGAGATAATGGATTGGGAGGTGGAATTTCTACGTTATGAAACTGTACTGATGAACCAGGATTTTTATTAAGAACATCAATGAATCGATAGTAGTCGGTGAGCACCATGGAGTTGTAATCGCTTGTAGAGAATACCTTGTTGGTACTTGCAGCTCCAAAGTCAAAATCGTTTCGAACACTTGAAATCACTGCATAATCTGGTAGAAGCCGCGACGAGGTATTTGTCTGCTGTAAGTACGATATAAGCTTTACATCGAAGCGTTTCGTTGGAGGATCCGAGGTTGTAATGAATGTTTGACCAACTGACAACAAGTCTAAACACACAAAGAGAAGAAGTGCAATTTTCACAACCTTGTTCTTTATACTTCCGATAATAATACCGCTTGATAGGCACAACAGAAACATCACAACGAAAAGATGACGTACTGGAAACCGAAGGCTTTTATAAAATGGAGTATATTGCCATAACCACTCATGTATATTGGGAACAAGATTCATCCCTAAACTAATGAGGATAAAAATCGGAATTATTACAAAGAGAATATAGCCAACTTCGGTTGAGTTTTTTTCAATTGTCTTTTTCCCTATCTTTGTATAAAAAAGACGAACAAGATAAAAGACAATGACCCCAAGTGGAATTACTCCCGCATAATACATATACTCTGACAAATTCGGCCACGGACCTCGATACGCAGAAACTGTCCCATAAAAAAACGGCTGGATAAATAATCTTAGAGCCTCCCACGGAAGTGATCCGCTCCCGGCAAACGCGTATGGTACTCCCACACTTCGCAGGGAACTTCGTAAGAATTGAAGTCGTGGAATAATTTCCACAGCTGTGAGACCAAACGCAAAGAAAAACGATAGCCCGATTCCGAAAGTTCTATATATCAGTCCTTTTTTCGCATTTTTTTTATGGATAAGATCCGAAAGAGTGAGGAAAACCCAATAGAGTAAAACAAGTTCCGCAGTGAGAAGAAAAAAATACTCATTTCCAGAAAGTAAAAGAATAGACAGTCCCAGCGTTGCAGTAACAATATTTCGTTTTGTTACCGATAGAAGAAGCCGGCGCATCAGTCCAAACGCCAAGGGAAACCACGATGCAGTGTCGATATACTCCGGGTGTCCGGCAAATATCCGAGCGGCAAAATATCCAGAGAACGCAAAGGATACGCTTCCACTTAATGCTCCCCAGACTCCCGTATATTGACGAAGCAACCAATACATACTGCACCCAGCGATTACAATATGTATAAATTCATATATCAAGAAAGCCCTATCCGGAGAAAACAGAATAAAAACAACGTTTGGCGGATAAAAAATATTTATGTTGGGATGGGCTAAAAATGGTGTGCCAGAGAAATTATAAGGATTCCAAAAAGGAATAACTCCTGAAAGAACTGAGCTTCGCAGATACCCTTTCCAATAATAGTACGCCTCAAAAACATCTCCTCCAAACAACATTTTTCCCCGTGGAGCAAGAATCGCAGTTTTAAAAAGGATCAGCGCAAGAAAAATAATGAAACTAACAATGAGTAGTCGGCGTTTATTCATCTCGTTTCATTGTAATCTTTCTTGTTTTTTCCTGATACAAACTTTCGGGATATTTTCTTGAATAGATACATTCCACACGTAACGAGAATGATAATTTTCATCGGGAAAAGCGGATAGTTATACCGTGTTCCCGGCTCTGATAAGAGAAGTGGGAAGCTTGCGCTAAGTATATATAAAACCCCGCAGATACGAATAAAACGATCCTTTTGAAAGAAAGAGATGATAATAAATGGAAAAAAGATACCGTAATTGATTATTTCAGGAATGACTGTTTGATAATATCCTTCTGTCATCGCAACTATCCTGTCCCATACAACTGAAGCAACCGGTAGAGATATGAGTGGTTTACAAAAAAAGATTTGCCCCAACGATCTGCAATTGCTCCCCATATATCTGCCAGTTGTATATAACCCATCGTGAATTGGTAATCTGCGAGAATGTGCCATAAGAATTGCACCAGGAATACTTTCAAGATATGCAGGTATATTTGATTTTAACGCTTCAAGAGATACCTCCTTTAACAGCTCGCTCCCCTTCGTCTCGCTGTAGTTGAAATGTGAAAGAAGATATGGCTCAAGCATCCACCATGGTTGCCGAAGATCCATGTTTTCCGGAAGTATTTTTTTTAATTCGATGAGTTTTTTATTATCCGCATGTGGAAGTAACTGACTGATCCAGACTATACGATTGTAGGTATTTTTTCCTGTCGAATTGGAAATATTAAATACTCCAGTAAGACGAAAGTTTATGAGACTCCATCCGCCTACTATACAGAGTGAGATAATTGCGGCTATATATACCGCAGAAGTTTTTCGTTTTGTTAGAAAAAATAGAACGAAACTAAATATAAAAAAAGCGATGAAATTATATCGTTGAAGAGTCATGAGTGAAGAAAGAGGAAGTAGATAAATAAGCGCTCGAGAATCTTTCCGATAAAAATACGTATGAATAAAAAATATGTAGAGTGCAATAAAAAAAAGCGCTATATTCTCCGCCAGCAGATTCGATGTGTATAAAATGTTTATGGGAAGAATAAAAAATACTAAACCCACCAGCGTAGCAATTCTTTGTCCGACATAGGTGCGTACCACATAATAGAGCAGTACCGAAGAAGCGATAAGTGAGGCAACTTGAACGAGATGAATGACAATATCTCCGCGTTGGAAAAATTGAGAAAAAAATAAGAGCACACTATATAACGGAGGTTCCATCGTGGAAGGGGTATGGTAATAATACGGATGGGGCGCTTCATATACTCCGGTACGCATGAAGTTAGCAAATCCCCAATAGAACCACGAGTCTGTCGTTTCATACATCCAGAAGAAAAATGTCTCAAAAGTACATACAAGAAGGGCAAAAAGAACAAGAAAATATGTGGTTATCCGTATGACAGTTTTCATGAGAAAGACACAGGGATTTTGGTTTTTTGGCAGCACCGCCTTCAGGAAGAATAATTATTTTCAACCTGGAGTTTCCACCACAATTTTATCAAATTAAGAGCGGTTTTATATAAGCGTTTGAAATTAAAAAATTGACTCTTCCCGCTTGTTCTCCAGAAATGATGCACTGGTACTTCACGTATTTTATATCCAGCATGGTCAATTTTCTTAACAAGCTCCAAACAAATTGTCCCCGTATTTTCAAAGAGTTTTACTTTTTGAAATACTTCTCTACGGATCAATCGGAAATCACAATCAGTATCACGGATAGGTAGGTGAAACAAGATTTTTACCATATGGTGATATGCACGTCCAGCAATAATACGAAACCAGGGATCATGCCGCTTTATCTTGTATCCATTCACCATCGCGGTGTCCGGAGTTAATTGTTCGTACAATTTCCCTAACTCTCGAGGATCGTACTGTGCATCACAATCCGTGTAGAAAACAAGATCTTTTGAGGAAGAAGAAAACCCTGTTCTGAGTGCTCCACCATACCCTTTATTTTGCTCATGATCGATAATCCGAACTCTATTGTGCGAACCTTTTGTCTGCTGCCTATTATTAATAAGGTCGACTATTATTTGAAGCGCTTGCCTATCATCGATGCGACTTCCATCATTCACGAGGATTACTTCCCAATCCTGAGTTATTTTCTCCACACTTCCTATCGCCAGACTAACAAGACTCCCCACTGTTCCCCAGTCATTAAGGAAAGGAAAAAATACTGAGATCGACGGTGCCGTTTTTTTCATAGTTTAAGACTGCCAAAATGATACCAAATTCTCAAAAGTATTGTAATATAGAAAAGTGCGCATTGATATACGACACCCATGGCTACAAACGCTTCCCATCTTTGCCTTTATAGTTGCCATTTTTTTTAGCCTTTTTCTCTCCTTACAGGGATTTTCCAATCCCCTTACAGACTTTCATAATATTCGCCAGACTCAAACAGCGATTGCCTCATATTATTTTATACAGGATGGGTTGCGTCTTGATTATCAGGTGCCTATCTTGGGAGCTCCATGGTCTTTACCATTTGAATTTCCGCTTTTTCAAGCCATTGTTGCCTGTGTGTCAGGACTTTTTCATACACCGCTTGATCAGACCGGGCGTGGCGTTTCTCTCTTTTTTTTCTATCTGAGTACGTACATCTTTATAAAGATAGTAAAACATCTTGATAT
>CAZYQZ010000034.1:0-9533 GCA_964649915.1 uncultured Gammaproteobacteria bacterium
ATAAACAAGCCGTGGATCAGACTCTTGAAGCGCTTATTGATGAAGGACTGAAAAGAAAAATACAATACATGACGTTTTGGGCGTGGTCAACGGAGAATTGGCAGCGAAAAGAATCTGAGGTCTCTGCAATGATGAAACTATTTGAATATGTTATCAAAACGAAAACTGAACGGTTTCATAAAAAGGGCGCCAAACTTCAGATTATAGGGGATATACGCCAATTTTCTACCAATTTGCAAAATGGTATTGCTGATGCGTTAGAAAAAACCAAGCATAATACAAAAATAACAGTTAATTTCGCTTTGAATTATGGGGGAAGAGATGAGATTATTCGGGCGATTCATAAATGGCATGAAAAATCCTGTCTCTCGGGTAAACAGACAAAACTGATAAAGGAAGATTTTTATAGATACCTTGATACTTCCCAGATTCCAGATCCCGATATGATTATACGAACTGGTGGAGAAATGAGACTTTCCGGATTTCTACTCTGGCAGTCAGAATACTCTGAACTCTATTTTACGGAAACCCTATTTCCGGATTTTACACCAGAGGAACTCGGTAAAGCGGTTATCTGGTATGAGGATCGTAAACGTCGATTTGGGAAGTGACTTATTGACTGTAAACACCGAATCCAAAAAACGCATCAGTAATTTGTAGCACCCAGTACGCTACAAAAATAATGATAAACCCGATAATTGCATGAGTGATTTTGTTCTTTCCGCTGTCCGCTTTTTTTGCATCTCCCATGGAAGTGAGAAAATCAAATCCTCCCCAACAGAAATAAACAAACAGTAAGATTCCAACTATCGCAAAAAAAAGTGGTCGGGCATTATTAAAAATTGAGGCAATATTGGTAAATTGAGGCTTCCCGGCACGATTTAGTGGACCTTCTAAATCAAAGGGTTCAGAACCTGATGGATTAATTTGTAACCCCTGCGCAATGAAAGTTAACATGTATTAATTGTACAATTTCCTTCTTTAACTTTTCCACAACGTGTTTATGACCTACTAAACCCCGGTATTTGCAAGAGATCAACACCGATAATGGTAAGAATAAGTACTGAGAAGATAATGAGAAGAAGTCCAGAGAGAGAAGAAATGATTATTTCTTTCCCCTGATTTATTCGCTCTGCATTTCCCATAGAAGTAAGAATTAAGAAGCACCCATAGAGAAAGTAAAGAAAAGCAATCCCCCCAGCAATACTAATTCCGTAGGTGAAAACATATCTTTCTAAAAGAGTTTTCATATCTGTTGGTACACAGCCAATTGCAGTCCAAATACCCTTGTAGTCGCTGGACACATCTGGATCGATGCATTTCTCACAATCAGTGGGACCTTCTCCACTTTTGTGTTTTGCCCCTACCTGTTCACACAGAGGAGCAAGGTCAGGTAGTTTTGGAGTATTTGATTGATGACCGTCCGCACTCCCCTCATTGGTAATTTGGAAGTTCACTTTTCCACACACAGGTGTGGTTTTGTAAAGACCCACGTTTCCTCCACCTGAAAAACTATATAAAAGCTCCACTTGATAGCTTGCCTCTGCGGGATCAAATTTTATACTTTTAGGTAACGGTGGAATGACAAAGTTACCGATAGAATTGGAAGTAAACGCATTTACAGCCCCAAAATCAATTAAGTTAGGATCAATCGCTGGATACTCATCTCCTTGAAGATTTATCCATATTTCAGTACCTATTGGAGTTCTTATTTTTAGGCGATAACGTATATCTCCTTCTATGCATATAAGATTGCCGGCCCCACACTCTCGTGATTTTGAGGGTAAATTATTACCAACAATTCTTATACCTGTTTTACTTGTAAACTTTTTCCCCTCAACTTCATCACTCTCAACGGTAAGAGTGCATTTTTTAAATGCTTCACCCGTTCCGGCAGACAATAAATTTGGGCTTGGTGTAGGAGAGATTAGTGCATCTTCGGAAGTATAGTTGAATTGACACACTGATTGAGGTGAGCCATTTTTTCTTACAGTAACAGAGTGTACTCCGGGAGAAAAGGCGAATGACTCACTCCCTCCATTTAGTAAACTTGCGCTAATTTTTTTTCCAGTATCATCGTAGTACGTTTTAGCTATTCCGATTTCTCCCGCATCAATATTAGAAATCACATAGTCTTTAAAATTATCCTGATCGCTAACTTGAAAAGTAACAGCCATCCAACCACTATCTTGCTTAACGGATCCATAATGGTATTGAATATCTCTTGTATCACTTCTACCAGATTGAATTGTAATATTTTTACAGACCGCTGTACTTCGTGTTATACAGCTTCTTTGACACTCTGAGTTTAAGGGCTCCCAGATGTGATCTTTACTACATTGGTACGGCAGCATGACTCCAGAGTCTGAAGGACACGATTGCTGTTCTCCTAAACATGTGCCACAATATTCGCCAACATTTTCACAATCTCCTGCACAATTAAGACTTGGATCTACCGCGTATACAGTATTTAAATTCAATAAAGAAAAAAACAAAAAGAAGAATAATATGAAAAAGACCTTTTTCCCCATGTTTTTACCCAAATCCTGGAATTCTTAAGATTTCAACTCCTACGAAGCGAAGAAGGAAGATGGAAAAAAGAATCAGAAGAAGACCGAAGACAGAAGAGACGATAATCGATTTCCCATTATTTAATTTTCCCGGGTCACCACCGGAAGTAAGAACCATTGCGCTTCCTGCTAAGAAGGCCATAAACGCAAGGCCACCAGATACGGCAAAGACGATAGATAAAATAGACTGAACGAACTTTTCCGGTTTAGTAGAAAGACATCCTGCTACAGTCCAGTAATTATTCGGTTGCATACCTCCATTCGTATCGTATAGGCAAGTATGACATGTTTCCCAATTTGTGGGCTTGGTTCCGCCCGCACAGAATCCGCACAGATCACAGGATGGAGAACCGGTGATAGGCGCATTTGAGGCGTTTTGAGCAAATGCAGTCGCAGGAAGAACAAAAAGAATAATAGAAAATACGATTGCTAAAAGCCATCTCATACTTTTAGTCTAACAAATCCCTAAAAAGGGAACAATACACCTTTGGTATAATAGAGTGGTCATGAAATTCTGGATAAGAACCTCTATTTTTCTATTTCTCCTTCTTGTTATTTGTTCAATCAAATCTCCATTTCCGACACGTGCAGATGAGTTATCTGATATCGAAAACAAGTTGAAAGATCTTAATCATCAACTGGAACTCTCAATCAGCGCAACGAATCCTTTAGAAAAAAACTTGGTACAACTTGAAGCGCAACTTGCTGACATTAAAAATAGAATCGGTCTTATTCAAAATGAAGTAGTACGAAAGGAAAAAGAGGTAAAGGAGGGAGAAAGTCTTCTTTCAGAACAACAAGTAGTATTAGGACGAAAAGTGAGGGAGTATTACAAAAATAATATTCAGTTTTCTTCCTATACCCTCCAACTGCTTCTTGGAAAAAATTTAGACTCATTTATTCGTGATTTTGGATATCAAAAGAAAGTAGTAAATACAGATCGAGATGCGATAGTGAAAGTAGTGATGTATATAGGATCTCTTGAAGAGAAAAAGCGTCAACTAGAAAATGAAAAGGGAAGACTTGCCAAAATTCAAGTGGAAACAGATAAACAAGCAGGATTTCTTGATAAAGAAGTAAAAAATGCAAAAGCATATCAAGTACAACTTTCTGGACAAATAGCTACCCTTACTGCTCGTCAGCAAGAACTTCTGGCTGCAAAAACTGGCACATTCTCAACAACCGTGGGGGATGTTCCTCTTGCCGATGACCCTGCTTCACGGCCAGATTATAACCCAGGATTTTCCCCTGCTTTTGCCGTTTTTTCCTTTGGCGCACCCCATAGAAAAGGAATGAGTCAATATGGCGCGTTTGGAAGATCAAAACAAGGACAGTCATATGAAGAAATACTCAAGCATTATTATGGGGATATTCGCCTAGAGGGAAAGGATGTGCCTGATAAGATAAAAACTGATCAAGGAGAAAAATCTTTTGAGGACGACTATCTCAAAGGAATTGCAGAGATGCCATCTTCCTGGGCGGATGAAGGAGGGTATGAAGCACTGAAAGCACAAGCGATTGCTGCTAGAACATACGCTCTTGCATATGTAGGTTGGGGCGGGGGTGGTGGGACGCCTGGTGGAACAATTTGCACGTCGGAAAGTTGTCAGGTATATACGACAGGCAAGCGAGATAATCCAGCTGCTGCAAAATGGCATCAGGCGGTTTCCGATACGAGGGGCAAAGTAATGGTGAGTAACAAATCAGGCAACGTATTTTCCGCCTGGTACGCGTCGACTTCTGGGGGATATACCAAGGGAAATACAAGTAATGGTCATGACGTTCCATCTTCCTGGGATACAAAGTGTGGTAATCAAGGTTGTTGGACAGCGGATGCGTATGAAAAGATATCGGGAAGTCCCTGGTTTTATAAAAGTTGGTATAAAACACGTTCCGGCAATAGTTGTGGAAGATCAAGTCCATGGCTTACTCAAGATGAGTTCACAGATATCATAAATGCGGCACTTATTGTGAAAAATGACAGTGGGTCCTCATCTCATCTTTCCCAAACTGATGGATGTCTCGGACAAGTTCCTGAAACGTGGGATAAAAATAAAGTCCGTGAAGAAGTGGCAAAATTTGGAGGACCTGTTTCTGCGGTGACAAGCGTATCTGTAGCGTATTCTACGGATGGGGATACCGCCTCTGTTACCGTGAATACAGATAAAGGAATATTTTCCTTTGATGGCTCCTCATTTAAGCAAGCGTTTAACCTTCGTGCTCCTGCAGTTGTTTATATTGCATCCAGTTTGTTTAGTGTTGAGCGAAAGTAGTACAATAAAACCGTGCCTGATATATTTATTTCTCCCAGTAGTCAACCCAAAAGTAATACCCCCCTAAACGTAGTGAGTAAACCAACGACCCCTCCATCCGTCTCGAAAAGAAAATCTACATTTAGTCTTTTTTCAGCCTCATCCTACATGCCTGAACACATGAAGTTTGAAACTCAAGGAGAAGGGGAAATGGTTATTCTTCTTCTGCGCAGACACTTTATCACAAACATTCCCTGGGTAGTCTTGGGAATAGTTCTTCTTATTACTCCCTTTTATATTTTTCCCGCTATCTCTGTTCTTGGAATTATCCCATCCTCGTTTCCCAACTCATTTATTATGTTTTCTATTCTCGTGTGGTATACATTTACGCTCGGATTTCTTTTAGCACAGTATTTGAGCTGGTATTTCAACGTTTCAATTGTTACAAACGAACGTATTGTTGATATTGATCTTACAAACTTATTGTATAAGACAATTTCTGAGACACGAATATCCAAGATTGAAGATGTCTCATCCCATACAGGGGGCTTCATTCGCGCTGTCTTTGACTATGGGGATGTCGATGTTCAAACCGCCGGGTCTTCACCGAATTTTGAGTTTTTGGCAGTTCCTGATCCTGAAAATGTAGTTCGTGTGATTAATCAATTAATGGGAAAGGAAGAATAGTTACGATGAACCAACTTATATCTCTTCTTCCATTCTCGCTTTTTTTCTTTGTAAAAATAGGAGTGCTTATTCTCCTTTTTATGTATTTCACATTCGCCTTTATTGTTTACCGTCAGACAGCTCTTATGACGAAAGTGGTGATTCAAGAGGATGGCGCAGTATTGTTACAGATCGCAACGCTTATTCATCTTCTTTTATCAATTTTCCTATTTATCTTTGCAGTATTGTTTTTGTAAACTACATATATGGCGTTTATATTCAAAGCAACTCAGATTGTCGGAGAAATCGAGGAAGTTAGAAGTAGTCATGCTCGGTTTGATGAACGTGCTGTAATATTATTGGAAGTATCCTCTGAAGCGAAGGATCAAGCACAAACCCTGTTTGACAGAATATATAGTTACCTTCTCTCCAATCCTGTTTCCTCTCTTGACAGATTGTCACAAATTTTAGCTTTATATGAAGCTAACCATTATATTAAAACTCTTATCATTACTATTTTTCATGAGAACGTACTTTATCTGGGTCTTATTGGAGAAGGAGTAGTTTTCTTAAAAAGAAATGATACGGTTGCCTCTCTTCTCACACAAAAAGGGACGGTATCAGGATTTTTGCAAAAACATGATCAGCTATTTATTTCTTCGAATGGATTCATTTCTGTAATTCCGATTGAAAAACAAAGAGATCTTTTTGCAAAGCATGACGTTTCACAATTCTCGTCGGTATTTACTCCGTTATTATCTCAAAAAAACCATTCAGGGGCCATTGGTATGGGAATTGCTGTAGTGGAAAAGGAAGAGGTTGTTCCTGCTTTTTTTTCTTCTCCAAAAAGCGATGAATTAGACGGAAGAGTAGACGAGTTTCACGAAGAGGAAACGGTTCAAGAACAAGACATGAGAGAAGGTGTGCCGTTTTTCCAAAACCTGATTTCTAAAATCCCTTTTAAAAAAATATTTCATGATTCTAATGAAGAAATTTTTGAAACTGAACAACAAAAGCAATCGAAGCGGATAATAGCAGTAATTGCCTCTATTCTTCTTGTACTTCTCATTACAAGTATATTTTTGGGTCTGAACACGCGCAGCAACAAGGTAAAAGTCGAAACGTTGAATAAGACGGTTGAGGTTGTAACACACCAGATAGACGAAGCCTCCTCGCTCATCGACCTAAATCCTGTTAGAGCACGAAGTCTCCTGGGTGAAGCAAATACGTCACTCTCAGGCATAATGGGCGAGTTTGCTAAGGGAAGCACTGAATATAAAACAGTGCAAGAATTATTACAAAAAATTGACGAACAAACACAACTTGCCTCGCGAATAAAAAAAATTACAACACCGGGAGAATTTTTTGATATTGGTTTGTTGAAAAAAGACGGGGTTGGTCAAAACATGGCTTTATACAATAATAACTTGGTGATTTTTGATACGCAAAATAAAGCAATATACAAGTTATCGATAGATAATAAACAGTCAGCAATTCTTGCAGGAGAAAGTACCCTGAAGGATCCAATCGACGTAGGGATTCATGGCAGTTTTGTATATGCGGTAAATACTGGGGGCGTGATTTCAATAGATGTAGGAAGCAAAAACACCAAAGTAATTATTCAAAAAGATTCGGAGTGGGGCACGATTAAAAACATTGTCGCATTCGCGGGGAACATTTATTTATTAGATACGAATAAAAATCAAATTTGGAAGTATATCGCTGTAACTGATGGGTTCTCAGCTCGTAATGCGTACCTTAATTCAGATGTCACCGTCGATTTGTCTAAAAGTAAAGCTTTTAGCATAGATGGTTCAATCTATGTTACCGATGGTCAAAATATAAAAAAGTTCACTCAAGGACAACCTGACACGTTTACTTTCCAAGAAATGGTGGATAACCCAATCGATATAGTTTCTATATTCACAAATGACGATAGTAAGAACTTGTATCTTTTAGACAAAGGACTGGGACGGATTATTACTACTGATAAAAAAGGTGTATATTTAGGCGCATATGAATGGGAAGGGCTTAAAAAAGCATCTGCGCTAGTTGTATCCGAAGAGGACAAAAAAGCCCTGATTCTTTCTGGAAATAAAATCTACTCTTTACCCCTCTAATAGATCTTTCAAGAATGCTCTATAATAGCGTTGATTCATTCGGAATAAACCATGAATATAACTCATAAACGTGCGCTCCACGATTATCACATTTTAGAAAGCACTGAGGCTGGAATACAGCTATCTGGTGCTGAGGTAAAATCTGTAAAAGGAGGAAGGATAAGCCTCGAAGGCTCATTTGTTCGGGTTATAGACGGTGAGTTATTTTTGGTGAATGCACAGATATTTCCTTATCCGTTTGCCCGTCCAGAAGGATATGATGCGCGACGAAGTAGAAGGCTTTTACTGCACAAAAGAGAAATACTATCACTGACACATAAAATGGAGGGTGGCGCTTTGACCCTGGTTCCATTGGAATGTTATAATAAGGGCGGCTTTATTAAGCTAAAAATAGGATTAGCCAAAGGGGCAAAAGAATTTGAAAAGAGAGAAAAATTAAAGAGACGAGATATTGACCGAGATACCGAGAGGGAACTGCGAGGAAGAAAGTAGAAATTGGGGATGAATTGTTCGACGGGGTAGCACTTTAAAAACTGCAAGCCGAGATGATTGTTTCTCGTAATAATCAATCAAAAAATATTTGTCACTAAATCTGACAAACTCGAAGCTTTGAAAGCTGAAAAAGAAGCAATTCTTGCTGAGCTTTTCGGACTTCGACCAGCTCTTGCTTTAACAGCATAATCTGGCATCTTTATTATCTTTTTTCCGGCGAAGTAGTAAAGGTGTAAACAAAGTCGGGATGCTTTCTATATTTTGACAAAGTATAGAATCAAGATCTTGTCTTACTTCTTTTGTTGATTGTCCGTTGGGATACAAAAGAAGGACATTTCACAACGGAATATGCTTGTAGATGTTTTTATCTTGATATCTCGGACGGGAGTTCAACACTCCCCATCTCCACCAATATAGAACTGAAGTGTTCCTAGGGGGACTCCAGGGCTAATTTCCGTGTGAAAGTACCACTCCCCAGACAGATCTTGCACCCGCTAATTTCAATATTTTCGCTGCTTCAAAAAGAGTAGCTCCAGTTGTTGAGACGTCATCTATCACTGCTATAGATTTATTTTTCACTATCGGTTTATTTACACAGATAAAAACTCCTTTAACATTTTCTTTTCTTTGATCTCTTTTTAATTCTGCTTGCGGTGGCGTTTCCTTTATTCTCATAAGTACATTCTTACAAATTGGAATATTCAGTTTTTTTCCTAAAGAAACTGCCAGAAGAAGTGTTTGATTAAATCCACGAAGCCTTTCTCTTTTTGGTGAAAGAGGAATAGGTATAAAGAATTCAATTGTGGGAATATAAGCCGGAAAGTGTTCAGCAAGAAGTGAAGTAAGAGTTTCTGTAACGTCGCTTACATAACGATATTTTAGAAGTTTTATCGCAGATTTCATTGGACCCTTGTATGACGTCAAGACATATAGTCCGTCAAGTCCGCGGACCGTTTTACATTTTGGATGGGTAGCACCATCAATTGATAGTCGTTGACATATAGGACAAAAAGGGGGGATGTATTCGATTTTTTTCTTACAGATCTCACAAAGATACGTATTAAGTTTTTGACAACTGACGCATCGGCGAGGGAATAGAATATTTAAAAAATATTCCTTCAATATGCTCATTAATCAGATTGTACTATATGATCTGTGGATCTTTTGATATAATCTGATAGACTTTTTGGAGGCGTCGCCTAGTTGGTCCATGGCGAGGGTTTGCTAAACCCTTGAGTTCTAAAAAAGCTCGCGTGGGTTCAAATCCCACCGCCTCCGCATAAGTATGGAGAGGTCGCATAGTTGGTCTAGTGCAGCGGTTTACTAAACCGCCGTCCTGTAAAAGGGACCGCGAGTTCGAATCTCGCCCTCTCCGCAAGTTTTTTAATTTGCAGTATAATCAGCAGATATTTGGAGAGGTCGCATAGTTGGTC
>CAZYQZ010000035.1:0-2572 GCA_964649915.1 uncultured Gammaproteobacteria bacterium
ATAAATAAATCTTTGTATTCCCAAACGCTCAAGTTCCAGTGCAGTTATTAGAATGTTTTTCTTACTATCTACAAACCATCCTTGCTTCATAAGTTTTCCATTTTTTGCATCAAGTGCAATCGCTACTTGAGAGCTAAAGTCGCATAAGATATTTTTCAACTGGTCAGTATTTTCCAGAGCTACAGTTCCTAAAATCACTCTCGATACGCCAATTGATAACAACGTTTTTACTGCTTCCTTATTTCTGATACCTCCTCCAACTTGGAAAGGGATCTTAACCTCTTGAGCAATTTTTTTGATTACTTCAAGATTGGTTAAATTACCATTTTTAGCTCCTTCCAAATCAACAACATGAAGCATTTGTGCTCCTTGTCTCTCCCATAGCAAAGCTTGCGCTACAGGATCATCACTGTAAACTTTCTCATTTTCAAAATTCCCTTGAGTGAGTCTTACGCAGTTACCGCTTGTTATATCAATTGCTGGAATGATTAACATATTGCCTCCCAAAAGTTCTTTAACAACTGCAAACCTGAATCTCCACTTTTTTCAGGATGGAACTGTACCCCATAAAGGTTATCTCTTTCTAGAACGCTGCAAAACTTTGTTTCATAGTCAGTAATACCTTTTATTGTCTCTTTTTCTTGAGGGTCACAATAATAAGAGTTAATGAAATAGAAATAGGTATTATTTTTAATTTTCCTTAAAAGTATTGAGTCATCTTTAGTCTCAATCTGATTCCATCCTATTTGAGGAACTTTGAGACTTGTACTAAATTTCTTTACACTTCCTTCAATTAATCCCAAACAGGCAACGCTTCCTTCTTCGCTTAAGGAAAAAAGTAATTGCATTCCAAGACAAATTCCCAAGATTGGAGTACCCCTTCTTGCTTGCTCGATAATCACCTGATCTAGCCCTGGCTCTTTTAGATTATCCATTCCTTGTCCAGCAGCACCAACACCTGGCAAAATGAGGGCTTTTGCATTTTTAATCACATCAACATTACCTGAAACCTCATAGGGAATTTCAAGTTTTTCTAGAGCATTACCTACACTTGCAAGATTGCCTAAGCCATAATCAATAATTGTTATCATAGTTTTCCTTTCGTTGAAGGGACTTGATCCTTCATTCGCTCATCAATCTCACAAGCCATACGAATAGCACGGGCTGTAGCTTTAAAGATTGCCTCAATTTTGTGGTGCTCATTTTCACCATTCTCAACTTTTATGTATAGATTTGCTTTTGCGTTCTGAGCAAAAGCATCCCAAAAATGCTTTATAAGTTCAGTTGATAAATCACCAATCTTTTCTTTCACAAATGGACACTCGAAGCGAAACGAGTATCTACCTGCAAAGTCTATAGCGACTGTAGCTAAGGCTTCATCCGTAGGCAAAATAAAGAAACCATACCGCTTTATTCCAATCTTTCCTCCTAAAGCTTGTGCAAACGCTTCACCTAACATAATTCCAATATCCTCAACTGTGTGGTGTTCATCAATATAGGTATCTCCCGTTGCTTTAAGCTTCAAGTCAAATAATCCGTGCTTCGCAAAAAGATCTAGCATGTGAGTCAGGAATCCGACTGGAATTTCTACTTCTCTTTTCCCAATACCATCTATATTGAGAGAAATACTTACATCAGTTTCATTTGTTTTTCTGTCTATTGTTGCTTTACGATTCATACGATGCCTCCTTGTCCAAGAGCTTTATAAAAATCACCATTCGTTTGCATTGGAATAAATTTGACTCCAATATTCTTTGCAAAAAGCTTGTCAGTCGGTCTATCACCACACATGAAAGAATTAATTTTATCTATTTGGTTATCTCTCAAGAATTTTTTAACAAGCCCCGTTTTTGGTTTTCTACAACCACAATTCTTTGATGGTAAGTGCGGACAAACAAATATCCTAGAAAACGTAATTCCATTTTCTTCAAAAAGGTTAAGCATTTTATCTTGTGGAGCATCGAAGTCAGCTTGTGGGAAAGAAGAGGTCCCCAACCCGTCCTGATTTGAAATAATTATTAGTTCATATCCTTGTTTAGTTAATTTTTTAAGACCTCTGACTACACCGTCTAGTATTTTTAATTTCTCAATACTATCAATCTGAAAGGTATCTTGTGGCTCAAAAATGAGAGTTCCATCTCTATCTAAGAATGCAATTTTCTTTGGCTTAGATTTATTTAATATCGTATTCTGATATATCTTAAGAAATCTTTTCATTTGACCTACAGTCCCAATTGTTAGACGAAGAGTATTTTCTATATTTGTTTTATCTTGTGGACGAACTAAGATGCCATTCTCTTTCAGAATCTCTACCTCTTCTTTCAAAGTAGGTCTGTAGAGTAAAAAGTTTCCAGTAGATGGGTAGAATGTCACACCATTTTTGGTAAAAAATTCTTCAATCATTGGCTTTGCTTCATTGATAATTTCATCTACATACTTTTGCGCTCCATCTAAATCATCTAATGCTGCGAGTGAAGCAGTATAGGCAATCATATTTACATCATAGGGACCACGGATTTTTAAAAGCTCATTGATATAGACCTTTGAAGCAACAATGTAGCCAACCCGAAGT
>CAZYQZ010000035.1:2582-9355 GCA_964649915.1 uncultured Gammaproteobacteria bacterium
TATAAGCGGTACTGCTGTTAGTTTTGAGAATTCAAAATATGCTTCATCTACAAGGATTATTGAATCGGATGCTTTTTGTGCAATTTTTTCTATATCATTTATTGCTATCGATGTTCCTGTTGGGTTATTAGGATTACAAATTACAATCAGTTTTACAGAGTCATTAATTTCTCCTAACAACTCTTTTAACGGGAAAGACAAATTATCTTGACTATACAAAGGACATACTATTTTATTTCCTACTATTTGAGCGCATTGAGAGAACATCGCGAAACTTGGAGTGGGAATGATGACTTTATCATCTGCTTCTGTAAACGTACGAAAAATGAGGTCAATTGCCTGATCTGAACCGTTCGTAATCATTACTTGATCTTTATTTACACCCACATATTTACCAAGCTTCTGCTCAAGATCTCCATACTCTGGATAAAGCTGCAATTTATTTGAGTTCAAAAGTTTTTGAATGACCTTTTCTACTTTTGAGGAGGGTGGAAGTGTGCGCTCGTTAAAATCTAAAAGTATCCCACTAAATGCACGCCGTCCAGACAAAGGCGGATTGTATATCTTCATTTTTTGTACTCTTTCTAAAGCTAAATTTTTCATAGTTTTAAAATCGTATAGATACTGAATTTTTGTGTGCAGGCAATTGTTCAGTTGCCGAAACAGTCTCAACGGTATTTTTTATTTGCAAAAGACCTTCCTTAGTACATTTCTGCACTTGCATCCATTTTCCATACGCATCTACACCTAAAGGAGGGTACATTTTTGCCATGCCACCTGTAGGCAAAACATGATTAGCCCCTGTGGCATAATCCCCAGTTGCTTTCGAAGTCCAATCTCCTAGGAATACTGAACCAGCGTTGGCAATCTTGCTAACTAAGCTTTCAGGATCTTCTGTCATAATTTCTAAATGCTCTGGTGCATATTCATTTGTAAAAGCTATTGCCTCATCGAGTGAATCAACTACAGCGAATAACCCATATCTCTTAATAGACTCTCTAGCTCTTACTTCTGTTGAAAGCTTGGGTAATTGTTTCTGAACTTCTTTTATTGTTTGCTCTGCAACTTTTTTAGAGGTTGTAATTAATACACATGCAGAGTCTTCACCGTGTTCACCATCTGCTAGTAAATCAGCAGCAATATATGCAGGACTGGCGCTTCTATCAGCAATAATAAATACTTCTGATGGTCCAGCAGGCATATCGATACTTATTGTTTCTAGAGCTAGCATTTTTGCAGCAGTAACAAAAGAGTTACCAGCCCCAAAGATTTTATATACATTTGGTATTGTTTCTGTTCCATAAGTCATAGCTGCGATTGCTTCAGCTCCTCCAGTTTTATAAATCTTTGTAAGACCAATCTTGTCAGCAGCTACAAGTGTAGGAGCTGGAATTTGACCATTTCCTCTTGCAGGTGAACACATAATGATTTCTTTACATCCTGCAATTTGTGCAGGTATAGCACTCATCAAAACAGAGGAGGGGTAAGTAGCTTTTCCACCTGGAATATACAAACCAACTCTTTCTATTGGTCGCCATTCTCTCCATACGGAAATTCCTTTTTCAGTGTTTACTACCGTATCCTTCTTTTCTGGCAGTTGTGCTTGATGTACTGCAGTGATATTTTTTATCATCTGTTTTATTCCGGCTATAAACTCTTTACTGACTTCTTTATATGCTTGCTCTATTTCCTTTTTTGACACCAAAAGTGATCTATAGTTTTCTTGTCCAAACCTTCTCTTATAGTCTGCAATAAGAACTTTATCTCCATTCTTTCGTACATCCTCCATGACCTTTTTAACCTTAGGCATAATTTCTGGATTTGTCCCAGCAGAACGCTTAACAATTCTTTGGTAGTCTTTTTGTGATAAATCTCTTAATTTTGTAACTTTCATAAATTCTCCTTAAATAATCATTTTCTCAATTGGTAAAACAATAATCCCTGATGCACCGACCTGTTTTAACTTTTCAATTGTTTCCCAAAACACGTCTTCTTTAATGACTGTTTGTACCGAAAACCACCCCTTACTGGCTAAAGGGGAAATTGTAGGAGACTTTAAACCTGGAATAATTTTTCTTATTTTCGGAAGTACGTCTTGCGGAGCATTCATCATTACGTACTTATAATCTTTTGCGGAAAGAACTCCCTTAAAACGTGTTATAAGTTTTCCTAGCAAATCTTTCTTACCATTAACTAAAGTCTGTTCATTGGCAATTAATACTGCTTCAGAATCATATATTTTTGTTAACGCTCTCAAGTCATTCAAAGCTAGGGTACTACCCGTAGAAGTAAGATCGACAATTGCGGCAGCCACACCTAAAGCAGGTGTAATTTCTACAGACCCGCTAATTGTTACTACTTCGACAGGAATGTCGTTTTCCTTAAAGAACTGCTTTGTTGACTCAGGATATGATGTTGCAATTGTTTTTCCGTTCAGTTCGTTTATCTCTCTTATTTCTGATTCTTTTGGAACTGCGAGAGTTAGAGAACAAAACCCATATCCTAAGTCGAGTAATTTTTTCACTCTTGGCTTTTCTTCATTAAGTACATTTTGACCAAGGATACCTAAATCAACAGTGCCAGAAGCTACATAGTTAGGAATATCATCATCTCGCACATACAATATCTCCAAAGGGAAATTTCTGCATGATGAGAATAGCCTCTGTTTATAGCTTTCAAACTCAAGACCTGACTTGCGCAAAAACTCAAGCGTTTCTTCTGTTAAACGCCCCTGTTTCTGGATCGCTAATTTTAGATTTTTGTTATTTATGTTTGCCATATATTGCCCAATTCTTTCAATCTGCCGAAGCTTGCAGTTCGCCTTTTCAGTACTATTAGTACACGGCTCACTGAGCGCTTTATGGCAGATTATGCATCTTGATGCCTTACTTTGTATCGGCAAGAGCTGCATAAAAAAACCTCCCGTTCATTTCCCACCACAAAAACCGTGATGAAAAAGGAACGAGAGGTATCGCGTAATCCTCAACATCTTAGCATTCGTCTTACCTACTATTCGTAGCGCGACTCATGCTGCGATTGTTAGAGGATTTGATCGACTGGTAAACTCGTGAAACTCGTTAACCAGTCATCAAAAAAGGACCTCCCGCGGTCCCATCCTTTGTTCTTTAAGGTGTTTTCCCTTAAAGCTCTTAGGCCGACTCCGCGTGTGTTTCATTCAAGCTGTTTACACTGAGTGAAACGAAGTGACATCGACTGTTGGATTAACGGTTCAACTTCCGTAAGGCATTTTGGCCTTCAGCTCCTGGATCGTGACTCCAGTAAAACGCTTTTAATATTAATTTGTAATGAGAGTATACTACTTTAGTATAGTAAAGTCAAGTTATATCTATTAGCTTTGTTTTCTCTTTAATCGCTTTAGCATAAGATGATAGCCACCCATTCCATCGTGCAGCCATTTACTAATTCGCGCAATCGTAGTACTACTCATCCCGGTACTTTCCGTTATTTCTTCGTATGGCATTTTATCATCTAACAACCTTACTACTTTCCACCTGTTTATAAACTCCTTGATTTCTTTTTCAGTAAGTAAGTCTCGTAGGAAGTCCCTACATTCTTCCTCTGTTTTTAGATTCAAGAAAGTCTGATAGAAGTCTTTCGCGTCTTCGGAACTGAGATATTTATCATGATCTGTCATATGCGTAGAATACAACTACAGGCAAGTAAAGTAAATTACTTAGCTTATTTGAAAATAATTTAAATATAAAACAGTATCGTTTTGAACTACCACCCATTCCAGAGCTTCACTGTAGTGTTTCAGAATAGAAATCTTGATATACTACCTCCATGTCGTCTTGGGTAACTATAGAATCATACAAATCTCGCATAGAAGCAGAGTTAATAAAAGGAGTTCTTAGTGCTAATGGAATACCATCAATTATCTTCGCAGAGGATGCAGGAGGAGTGCGACCATTCCCCCTTTCCTATTCCTTCGGTGTCGTATTGAAAGTTCAAAAAAAGGATTTGGATAAAGCGAGGGAATTATTACTTGGAAATACTTCGGAAAACTAAATACTGTCCTTCACTCCCATTTGTTTCCTATAAATTACAATGCTACACTGTTCTATCAGATAGAAAATTATTATATGTCAAAATATTACAATCCCAACCGTACCAGGAACTTATATAACGCCAATTCTTTAGAAACTTTTCGATTAAGCCGTTCAAAGATTGATCTTTTCATAAACTGTCCACGTTGCTTTTATCTAGATCGAAAACTAGGAGTTGCTCAACCACCAGGGTTTCCCTTCTCTCTCAACTCAGCTGTAGATAAACTTCTAAAGAAAGAGTTTGATATTCACCGTGCGAACGGAACTGCTCATCCCCTTATGAAAAGCTACGGATTGGATGCTGTTCCCTATGCTCACGCAAAACTCGATGAATGGAGGGATGCGCTGCGGGCAGGTATAACATTCAAGATAGCTGGAACAAATGTTGTAATTAGTGGAGGAATAGATGATCTCTGGGTGAATCCAGCGGGAGAGCTAATCATCGTAGATTACAAGGCAACCTCAAAAGATAAAGAAGTAACAATCGATGAGCAGTGGCAAGATGGATATAAGAGACAGATGGAAGTCTATCAATGGTTATTTAGTAAAAATAACTTCAAGGTTTCTAAAACTGGTTATTTCGTCTACTGTAATGGGAATGCAGATAAAGAAGCGTTTGATGGGAAATTAGAATTTACTATTAAACTTATTCCTTACGAAGG
The DNA here is from genome assembly GCA_964649915.1 of uncultured Gammaproteobacteria bacterium. Classification (GTDB taxonomy): domain Bacteria; phylum Patescibacteriota; class Microgenomatia; order 2-02-FULL-39-11; family 2-02-FULL-39-11; genus CAZYQZ01. Next base: position 7,312 of record CAZYQZ010000035.1, read on the forward strand.
AAATACGGATTGGGTAGAACCAAAAATTCTTGCAGCAATTGCGTGCCTCCAGCAAAATGAACTTCCACAACCGGGACCAGATTGCGATTATTGTAAATATAGAAAAGCAGTGGTTCGATATGAACAATAGAAACAGCTCCTAGTTGCAACTAAGAGCTGTTACATCGCGAACCATACTCGCTATTTACTGAGTAGGTGTAGCGTTACTAACTTCTGGTTGTAGGCCGCTTCTTGGATGCCCCATATGACCACCACCTGCTCTCCCGAGCATAAGATATTGTAGATCTATGCCATTTTGTGTTGCCCAATCTTGCATAACTTGCTTTTCTTTATCCATCGCTGCTTTTCTTTCATCAGCTGTCATATTCTTCATGCTATCTTTTGAAGTTTGATGATTTGCTTCAAGCTGCGCATGTTTGGTTATAATAAGCTGTTTCTGACTTTCAGTAATCTTTCCTTCTGTAACGAGTTTCGTCAGTTGATTGGTATACTCAGTTTCCATTTGTTTCTGGCGATCTTCCCGCTGTGCGTCAAACACTGCTTGTACGTCAGCTTGATTAAGATTAAATTTTGCTGCAATTTTTGCAACTAGGGAGGACATAGGATTTGTATCCGATGTCGTATTTTCTGCAAAAGCATGGGTTGTTCCCAATACTCCAGCTGATACTATTGTGATTGCAAAGATTGTAAAAATTGTTTTTCTCGTCATGTATTATCACCTCCTTTCCTATCTATTACTGTAAACTTATTTACTTAATGTTTACTTAGTAAATACTGAATTTTAGCTAAGAAAATATTCTAACTATATCACTGGTATTACTAATCTAACTGACAGTTTAGATATCCTTGCTTATGAATAGCTTAAGAAAGGAAAGCGTAATTTCGACCATAAACAGAAAGTGGTGTATAATAATTTTTTATCAACGAACTGATTATTTTTCCCCAAATGATTACTCACTCTCTTTTCAAAAAAATCTACCATTCAAGAAATTTCTCTCTTCATCTTACATATAATCAGAACACCGTGCACCTAGATATGGAAGTTTCTATCCCTTGCATTAACACAGTTCATATCCCACAAACGCTCCAACTTCTCTACGAGAATCTTCCTTCAGTATTGAAAACGAAATGCTTCAATGAAAAAAATATTCCTTTTAGAGAAGAGGTTGTGCGCACGGAACTCGGACATCTTTTCGAACATATGTTTCTAGAATATCTAAGTCTGGAGAAACTACTTTCGGGACACAGAAGCGCGCTATTTAAAGGTAGAACAGACTGGAACTGGAATGAAGACGCGCGAGGAGTATTCCATCTCAAAGTTACAGTCCCAGAAGAAGACCTTATCTTTCTCTCTGCTGCATTAAAGAAAACTATTACGCTTTTTGAAACTATACTTAACAGTCGTCTACACTTATCTGACACACCTTCTTCCACCTATACTACGGACGACCTGCCTATTGTCTCGTCCGTAGTATGGTAGCTCGCTACTGCTCACCTATCCTTTTAGCCTTGTCTTGAGTCATTCTGACTTGGACCTCTCTCCTGTTGGGAGTATTCAGATTTACCCCCTTTTGTACCAGTTGGAGATGATGAGTTATCATCTTGGGAAGTTTGACTTCTTTCTCCCTGGTTTTGGTTTTGCGGATCATTTTTTCCGTATCCCTTATTGGATTCTCCGCCTTTGGAACCAGTTGTCCCACTGTCGTTTTGGTTTAAATCCTGGACGCTTGTGTTGGTATAATCTTTCATGTTGTATTCACCTCCTATCATTTTTTAACTCTGTAACTTATTCCATAATAGAAAAAAATAAATAATTCTTAATAAAAATAAAGTAAGAATTAGGAAAGAAAAATTAACATAAAAAAACACAACCTAAGGTATATGCCTTAGGTCGTGTCGACTGCTTTTTAATTGCCCGATATATCTTATTTATTATTTGAAATCACTTGTATTTGAGTTGCTCCATTTTCTGAGAGAATCTCAACTGCCGTTTCTCCTTTAGCACTCTTTGTAGGCACAGCAACGACTATCGCTCCCTCTTTTA
>CAZYQZ010000036.1:0-9345 GCA_964649915.1 uncultured Gammaproteobacteria bacterium
TCTATTCCTGCACCAGCATTACTCGTGATTTGCTTTCCCTGGAAATACTGACTACTTTGAGGCTGAATGTAGCGCAAAGTATCAAATCCCCAACCGATGAATGGCGATTGAAGTATGAGATTAGTACTAGCTGTATAACTTTGTAACCGACTTACTGTTGAAGATGTTCTCTCAAGAAGTGAACCCTCACTGTATTTTGATCTTGGTAAAAGAAAAAGAATACCGACAAACAGAAGAAGGAATATCAGTAGATGTTTTAACTTTCCCTTTTTTATCGCTAGAAACACGATTCCTGACAGTAATGCGAGGTAACTTGCTCGCGAGTACGTAAGAACGAAGGTGACAAAAACTATACCTATACTTCCCCATTGATACCAGGTATGTCTCCACGGTAATAGATATAATCCAAAAAGAGTGAAGACAAGTAATAATCCAATGAATCCAGGATCGAAAAACGTCCCAAATACTCGTAGATAATGTGGATCCCATCCTAAATAATAGAGGTTTCTCAGGTCTGGATAGAGAAGATATTGTAATATTCCTAATATACCCACTGTTACCCCGGAAATAATAAGATATTTTTTTAACTTTAGGGAGAAACTAGCATCGGCTGATACGACTTCTCTTACCGCAATCACAAGACTTATATAGCTTACGAACCGGACAAGATACAAACTTGAGATCAATAATTGCTCAAAAGATATTCTGAATGAAGCAAAAAGAAGTGAGACGATGCAAACTCCGGTAAATACAGCAATTTCTCTCAGATATGGAATTGTCCGTCTATTTTTTAGAAATCCAGGAAACAATATAGCCCATATTCCCACGATAATAAGGTCATGAAGATAGAGGTGCGCGTCTCCCAGAGGTAAAGGAATACGGGTTAATTGGCCAAAAGGAAATATAATAAGCAGAATAATAAGGAGAAGTTTGAGAATTTTTACACTTCTATTTGTTTGTTTTGCATCTGCCATAATTTTCCTTGTGCTAGAAATGAGTGAAAACTCATCATGATAGCCATAATAAGACCCTGCATCCCATCAAGAAACCCACATCGTACGAAGTAATTGAGAATAAATTTGCCCACTGGCTTTGAGATAACCGTGAAAAAAGTGGCTCTTTTACCTTCCTCGAATGATACTCTCGCATGCATTGTAGAGTATGTATTAATATCCGCTAAGAATTCTGATATGGTTTCGTGAGCATAATGATGGAGAGGATTTTCTAACATCTGGAGAGGTTCCTCGATATTCCATACCTCGTGAACTGGGCGAGCCCATTCACCTTTTCCGCGTCTTCCCAGCCGCAATAATGTCACGTGAGATGTTTCTCCATGAGTAAGCCATCTTCCTTTAAAATAGTCTTTCCGCTTCAGAGAGTACCCATTCACTGTCTTATTCCCAACTGCTTTTTTTATTTCTTCCTGTAACTGATCTGATACTTCCTCATCACTATCGATAAAGAGTACCCACTCACCTTTCGCCTTCTTGAGACCAAAATTTCTCTGTTTAGAGAAATCACCATCCAGAGTGTGCGAATATATGTGTACATCTTTTCGTTGTTTTTTCGCTATCTCCAGCGTCTTGTCGGTTGATCCGTCATCAATAATAAGAAGCTCCTCACAAAATCCAAGTGAGACAATACATCTTTCTATCAATTTCTCATTATTTTTGGTAAGTACAACTGCTGAAATCATATCTTTAATTTCTTTACTATTTTTTTACTCAAGCGATCTTTCACTATTTTTGCTGTAAGAACTGCTAAATAAGTATAGCCCACTAGACTTCGTATTCCTAAATGTCGAGTAATGAAAATAAAATTTCCCGTAAGATTTCTATAGATTGCCCGAGTAGACCAACGGTCCATCGATCCACCCAGTTTGTGATATATGAAAGTCTTAGGATCAACAAAGACCCCGTACCCTGCTTTTTTGGCAGTAACGCAAAAATCTACATCCTCAAAATAAATGAAATATTCCTCCGGTAGAAGACCTATGTCTTCAAAAACCTTACGCTTGATGAGCATGCAACATCCGGCAATGTAATCCACCTCGATGAGTGGGGTATTCCCCTTGCCCACTGTGGCAAACTCCGACTTGTTTATATGCGTTGTTCTTCCCGTCCACCAATCTACTTTCCCACCATAATCGAAGATCCACTTTTCACTATCTGCAAATTCACGAAATTTTACAACTGAAGAAATAATGTCAACGTCATAGGAAAGTATCGATGGAAGAAAATTCTCATCAATCCATGTATCATTGTTTAGAAGTAATACGTAATCAGCACCATGGTCGAGTGCATATCGTATTCCTACATTATTCCCCTTAGCGAAGCCTATATTACCCCCACTTTCAATAATTTTATCTATCTGGACTTTACTCTGAAGTGATTGAAGCTTGCTCACTGATCCATCGGTTGAGCCATTATCTACGATTACAGTTTCTACACTATATCCCGCTGCTTTTAGCTTAGGTAAACTTTTCAGACACTTGTGGGTATCTTCATATCCGTTGTAGTTAAGAATAATAATATATATTTTTTTCATATAGTTCACCCTTTGAGAAGAGTTGTGTATATTTTATCAATTTTATTCGCAATCTTCTGGTGATCAAAGTGAGAAACAGCTCGTTCCCTCATTTTTTTACTCACAACCATCCGTTTTTTCGTATTTCTTACCAATTCTATAACCCTCTCTACGATCTGTTCGCTGCTTCCCACATCTACGTATGCACCATCTTCTCCGACAGTTTCTCGTATACTTCCTGAATCTGTAGTAACGATAGGAAGTCCCGATGCCATAGCTTCAAGAAAGACCATTCCGAACTGTTCCTGCCAGTATGCGGTTGGCTTACTGGGAGCTATAAAGATATCTGCATTCCTATATACATTTGGCATATCCTCATATTCATGATTTTGGAAATGTATATATCTTTCAAGCCCCTCAGCTTTTGTTTTTTCTATAAGAACTTCTTTCTCTGACCCATTTCCAACCAGAAGTAACTGGAGCGGAATTTCCACCAGACGCGCACTCTTGATAAGTATTTTCATTGCATCAAATACTTCATATATTCCTTTTTCTTTCTCCAGTCGTCCACAAAAAAGAAGTTGAATTGCGCTATCTGATGATTTCTTTGTAGGATGAAAAAGTGCAGTATCAATACCCGCGGGGATGATAGTAATCTTACTCTCTGGACATCCTTCTTCAATCAGAGCATCTTTTGCTTTTTGAGACACTGCGATGAAATGATCTACTTCTGATATCGCTGCGTGTTTATACCCAACTCGTCCAGAAATTCCTTCATTATTATGTGGGATATTTTCATAGACAGTACACACTACTTTCTTCACTTTCTGATGCCGCTTCGCAAGAATACACTGATGGGTGAAACCGAAGTATGTTTCTGCTGTATGGGCAATATCATATCCTTGCAAGCGCTTTTCAAGATCAATCAGCATGTTTGCATCAACGAACATTCTATTCATTACCGCCAGCGTAATTCTATTTGGTAATAAGACATTTGTCACCGAAAGAAGATCAAGAGGACTTAAAAATCGCGCGGTAGGAAATGCAAACTTCGTATGATATGAAGTAAGCGAACCAAAGGCAGTAATATCATATTTTTTTGCCAGTGGCTCATATGATTGCATTTCATACCTATTAAGATATCGACCCCTGACAAGTGCTATTTTTCGCATAGTGTTACAAATGTCTCTTCAAGTTGCTTTGCTGAACGTTCCCAATTATACCGCGCGTCAATTGCTTTACTATTTTTTCTTGCTTTTTCTTGTATCGTCTGATCACAGAGAATATTCATAATTTTATTTTTCATCGTCTGTTCATTTCTATCACATAAAGAGACTGTACTGATTCCTTTTGTCACCTCTCGGACTGCTCCTTCATCTACGGCGACCGCCGGAAGTCCGCAAGCAATTGCCTCAAGGAGGGCAAACCCAAATGGCTCAGAAACAGCAGCAGAAACAAATAGTTGTGCATGGTGGTAACATTCAATAAGTTCTTTATCGGTCGCATTCTCAAGAATCGTAAGCTCTACCCCACATGATTGTGCAAGTTGGTAGAAGTACTCTTTCTCATCCCCCCCATTACCCAGAATAGTTACACGGGGTCGTATCGTCTGGGAAATGGCACCTATGGCTCTAATAACAAAATCATGTCCCTTAAGAAGATTCAGTCCTCCAACTGAAACGACACCTGATTTCCTATCGTTATCTTTTGGCGGATAAAATATACTCGTGTCTATCCCAAGATAGTTAACGCGGGAGTCAATTCCATATATAGTATCAATTCTTTTTTTAGAAAATAAAGAATTTACAAGTACTACATCCGCAAAGTGAATATTTTTTTTATCGATGTATTTCAAAGGTATTCTCAGAGGAAGTGTCAACAAGTATCGCCATTTATTACCAAGTCGTGGAATATTCTCGTAGAATTCTCTTTTCGGTTCCTGGCAATAATAGACACTTGGAGCATTCAGAAATTCCAATATATATGGAGCCTGAGTAAACATATCTCCACATATATATACGATGTCATAGTCTCCAGTATTTATTTTTCTTGCTATGGCCTTTTGAATCCCAGGTAGCTTCGTGTATATCGATAGGATACTTTGGGGAAATGATTTTGGACGCGAATACTTCGTTATTTCATAGGTATGAACGAGTGGACGTAGATCACAGAATTCATGATTTGCAGTTGAGAGAGTATAGATGTCTACAGTATGTTTTTTTACGAGCCGTTTCACCTGTTCATAGAGTGCGCGTTTTCCCCCACCTGAGGGAAGATTGAAATATACAGCAATCTTCATATTTATTTCGCGTAGTTTTGTTTCTTATTTTTATACAGAATTCCCGATAACATACCAAGGTCAAATACAATTTTGAAAATAATAAATTGAAGTGGTGCTCCCTGCCGGATCCTCCAGATGCTTACTCGTATAGAATTTATGATTGAGTAGCGAAGAATATTTCTAAATGTCGTGGGAAACCTTGGAGCTCTCCCTATCCACCGTGCAGAATAATATACCTCAGATAACGTCTCTGGATTGTAATGATAACAGATTGCATTTTTAACAGGATACGAAAAAAAGGTTGAATCAGATATTGAGAGATCTGAAAAATATCCCCAACTTTTTTGAAAATATTTTTTTTTCATAAACTCTTCTTTTAAGATTGCCCTAAAAGTTGTTCCTCGTTCTTCCTGTTGATTAACTTTTACATTTGTAAAAAAACCCACATTAATATTCCAACATTTCGCAATCGTGTTACTCATATTTATTACTTCTTCTCTAATTGAATATGTTCCAACACAATTATTGTTAAGTATTGGTTTGATTAATTCTTTTATAAAGTCTTTATCAAAATACATATCTGCATCTAAGAAAAGAAGTATTTTTCCACGACTTTCATTAAACCCTATATTCCTGGATACTGCCATTCCCTTGTGTGATGATCTAATCAGCCTGATTTTATCGATAAATTGTAGTAATACGTCAATAGTTTTATCGCGTGATCCATCGTCAATAAATATCAATTCCAGATCTTCATAGCTTTGTTTTAATAGAGACATGACGCATTTTCTAATATGAGTTTCTTCGTTATATGCTGGAACAATTACTGAAACAAGTGGTTTTTTAAGCATTTTCCTTTCAAAGCTCCTATTGACTTTTTTACACTGAGAAACTACTGTAAAAGTATTCTACTAGAATGAAAGTATATCGCTGCCTATTATACTTCATTTTTTCTTTAATCTTTTTTCTATATTCTAGTTCTTCTGTTCTAGCAAACTTTTCGAAATACATTAATAATCCTGTGATAACAAATGGAAATGTTCCATCTTGGGATGAAAAGTTAGCTTTTTGCTCAAATGCTTATTATGTAAATGGACAAGGAAACTTTTGGTTTGCAGGATCAACTTTTTCTGATAAATACGCAATTGGACATGGAATTCTCACAATAAATAATCAGGATTCAATATCAATTACAAAAGATATTCTAAATCCTATCATTCCTTCAAATGTAATTAATCCAAATGATTATGGATCAAGTTGTGGAAAAGTTATTGTTGAAAATCAAAATGGTACTAATCTATTTAAAATGTGGTTTACAAGATTTGCTTCTCCGGGATTCTCTTTTAGTGCTTATTATACAACCTCAAATAATGGAATAAACTGGGACGTACCCATACCTATTCAGATTACATTACCTAACACAGCAGACTCAGTTTCTGCACCGTCAGTTATTTTTAATTCGGATCTAAATAAGTACGTAATGGTCTTTACATCAAGATACTTGCCTGAAGGAGGTCGATGGAAACTTGGATTTGCAGAATCGGTTGACGGAATTAATTGGATAAATGTTACCTACCCAATCTTTGGTGGTGAACTTGATTGGGAAGGTAATGATATAAGTAATGCTCAAATCTTTTATAAAGATCATATTTATTACATTTTTTATGATGGAGATTCTAGCCTATATTATGCAACTTCGAATAACGGAATTGATTGGTATAAAAATAAAACTACACTTTTACTTGAGAAGGGAAATGGTTCTAGTTTCGATAATGTTAGAGTAAAAGATCCGTATGTAATAGATTATCAAAATCAATATTATCTTTTTTATACTGGCTGGAACGGTTCGCGATATCAAATCGGAGTTGCTACCTCTAATGAACTTCCACCCATAGTTACTCCATCCATTTCACCCACAATTACTCTTTCTCCTTCACCGACAATGAACCCGCCTACAAGCACTCCTATTCCATCTCCGACTATTTTCATTGGAAAAAAACCTGTAGTTTTCATACCGGGTTTGGGTGCCAGTTGGAATCAAGCCGATATTTTTTCTTGTAACTTGTCACAAAGTAACACGTGGACACTGGCTCCATATGTACATGTCTACGATAGATTAATTAATACATTTACTAAGAAAGTGGGATTAAAACAAAATAAAGATTTTTATATATATGGGTTTGACTGGAGACAATCACTTCAAACAGCTGGCGACAAGTTAAAATCATACCTAGATAGTATACCTTCTCAGAAAGTAGATATTGTTTCTCACAGTTTAGGTGGCTTAGTTGCGCGAACATATATACAACAAAATCCTCTAGACCATAAAGTTGATAAATTGATTACACTCGGATCGCCGCATGAAGGCACGGTACTGGCGTATCCGCTTTGGGAAAATGGTGAAGTTAATATAGATAACTTAATTGACAAAACATCTATAAATGCGGTTCTGAATATTTGTAGAGTCAAAATTTCACCATTCTCACTTGCTACCAAACGCCAAGTTATTCACACTATGGTTCCATCAATTAAGGATATTCTTCCTACCTTTGATTTTATTTATAAAAATAATAGCCTTATCACAACAGATCTTCTAGACGGTGAAAACACGTGGTTAAAAAATCATCCTTTCACTTTACCGTTTGGCAATACAGATCTCTTAACAATCGGTGGTGATGGTAAAAAAACATCAAATTCAATAAATGTAAAAAATACTTCTGTAAAAGATCTTGTTAAAGGGAATTGGATTGATGGTGAGCCAGTAAAATTTAATAATGTAAGTGAGGGAGATGGTACGGTTCTGCGAACTAGTAGTGTACTAAGTTTAGCTAACCAAGCCACATTCCCGGTGGACCATATTGGACTGGTCAATGATCAAGGCAGTATACAAAAAATACTTGAGTTCTTAGGGTATGACAAGAATGCTATAGCAGCAAGAGAAGTAATTCCAGAAGAGGGACCGCAATCATCTTTTTTAATAACCACAAGCATTCCCTCTCTACTTACTCTTTCTACACTTGATAACAAGCTCATACAATCATCGGATAAAGGAGTTCTTGTTGAGTATGGTGACTCACCCAAGACATATAAGTTGAAGGTGAAACCTCTTACTTCTGATAATCCAACTCTATTTATTGGTCAAAATGGGAAAAGTGAAAATTGGAAAGAGTACTCCGTAAAACTGAAGAAAAATGCAGAAAAGCAATTTTTAGTTACCTATAATCCATTAAAGGCGCCAGTAAACCCTCTCAGCCCATTTTAACTTTGTGGACCCAGAAGGACTTGAACCTTCGGCCTTTGCAATGTGAATGCAACGCTCTAGCCAGCTGAGCTATGGGTCCGAATATTGACGAAAGTAATTATATCACGTACACTTTATTCATATGCAGAGTCCTCTCAAACGGGTGGCCGTATTTTTTTTGGATTTTTTGGAAACTATCGTTGTAGCGCTATCTATTTTCGTCATCGTGTATCTTTTTCTATTTCAGCCTCATGAAATCAAAGGTATCTCTATGGAGCCCAATTTTCATGATGGAGAATATATTCTTACGGATAAAATTTCCTATAGATTTCAAAAACCAGCTCGTGGTCAGGTCATTATTTTTAAGTCTCCAGGAAATCCTGATATTGACTATGTGAAGCGTATTATCGGTCTTCCGGGTGATACAGTGAAAGTTGAGGAAGGTTACGTGTATGTGAATGGACAACAACTTCCAGAAACATACTTGCAGGATAAAACCACAATTCTCGGAAATGGTTTCCTTTCAGAAGGGCAAGAAATTACCGTTCCAGAAAACCACTTATTTGTTTTTGGAGATAATAGACCTCACTCCTCAGACTCCCGAGAATTTGGGCCTATTGATGAGAAGTCTATCATTGGAAAAGCGTATCTTCGGTATTGGCCGTTTACCCGGTTAGGTCTTATACCGAAGCAAAATTATTGAATTGAGAATAATTAAGAGGATTTAATTCTTCGAAGAAGATCACGAAGTTTATCTGCAGTCAGCACCATATTTCCCTTAAAGGTAATAGAAATCTTCGCCCGAACACTCGATTGATGAATGATGACATCCTCTACATCCAGAGCTTTCTTGAAGTCTTCGGAAAGATCTTCCATTTCTGTAGAGAATACACGGTCTACTTGAGTCCGTGGCCCTTTATTCATCTGTGCTTTAATCTGCCGGGACAGTTCCTCAGCTTTACGAACTGATGACCCTTCAGCAAGAATTGTCTTATACGCCTCGACCATGAGTTTGGCATCACCAAGCCCTGCAATTGCTCGTGCGTGTCCCTCTGTCACTTGTCCAGAGATAATTCCATCCTTAATCGCATCAGGGAGTGCTAGAAGTCGAAGTGTATTTGAAACGTATGCTGGACTCTTCCCAATACGCCTTGATATATGAGAAACAGTCAGTGTGAATTCATCCATTAATCGTTGGAATCCTTGTGCTCTTTCTATGGGATTCAGATCTTCTCGCTGTACATTCTCAACAAGGGCCAATTCCAGCATTCCAAGTGCTGTGGTTTCTTTCACAATA
>CAZYQZ010000037.1:0-5263 GCA_964649915.1 uncultured Gammaproteobacteria bacterium
ACTAAGCCTTCCGCCTCAACAACTATTGTCCCAACGAAACCAAAAACTACACCATCAACTGTTCCCACAGTGAAGCCAACGATAACGGTAAAACCAACTATAAGTGTAGCAGTCTCTCCAACTGGTTCGCAGTAGAACCAACTCATTTTTTTCATTTTCCTAAATTTGCTATAATATCCGCCATGAAACTTAATGCTAGACAACTTCGTACTGGAGCGCCAGACCAATCTATACTCACTTCAATAAAGAAAAATCCTATCACTATTATCGTAGATAATGTTCTCGATACATATAACGTGGGAGCAATATTTCGTCTGGCAGATGCAACTTCGTGTGAGAAGGTATATCTTTGCGGAGAAACTCTTACTCCTCCCAACCACCGAATAAAAAAAGCATCAATAAATACATGGGAGTGGGTCAACTGGAGCTATGCCGCAACACCACTTCAAGCAATTGCAGAATATAAAAGAAATAATCCAAAAGGAAAAATTGTCGCGATAGAGCAAACAGGTAAAAGTATTCCTCTTTTTACCTATGCGCCAATGTTTCCCATAGCGCTGGTTGTGGGAAATGAAAGTTATGGTGTCTCTAAAGAGGTCTTGGATGTTGCAGATGAGATCGTAGAACTTCCGATGTATGGAATTAATACGTCTCTGAACGTGATGGTTTGCTGTGGAATCGTCCTTTACAAATGTATAGAGCATTTACCAAACCAATGACGAAGACAGAAAAAAAATACTATCTGGATATGTTTGTATGGTACCGTAATATTACACTGGGACTTGTTGAACAACTTTCGGAAAGCACGCTTGATGAGAAGCTGTGTGGTAACTCGATGACAGTGTATTGTCAGGTGGTAGATCTAGGGGATATGCAGTTGAAAATACTTGGCATGATGCTTGGAAAAAACCTCCAAGAAGACACAACAGAAGTGCTTGCTGGAAAGCATACGAAAGAGAAGTTGCGTTCATACCTTATTCACTGCCATGAAAAGTTTGCTCATCATTTTTTGACGTCAAATATGAAAGGAAAAACACTGAACTGGTATGGAAGGTTTTCATTTGATCTACGTGGCGCACTCGTATTTCTGATTGCGCACGAATCACTTCATCATGGGGAAATTCTTTCATTTATTTACGGGAAAAACAAAGGAATGCCAAAAGCCTTTTCACAGACGTGGGGTATGTGCTAATATACATTCATGTCTGCCCTTTTCCGGAAACTATCTCACGTGGCGTTTGTGTTACTTTTCCTCTCATTTCTTATTGTACCAGCCTCTTTTGCTCAAAACTTAGGACAACTAACCCCAACCCCAGGACCAGGTATTCCTAATCTTACTACCTGTGCGGGGTCCAAACCTGATTGGCGTCCTGACGCGGAGGTAACCGAAGTTGGGAAGGGCGCCGACCGAGCACGACAGTTTCTCTACTGGATTTTCTCAAAAGAGCATCAATCAATTGATAATGCACCCGTTCTTACACAGATGTGGGCTGTATCTCGAAATATTGTGTATATTTTTGTTGTTTTGGTTATTGTTGCATTCGGTTTTTCCTATATCTTTCTTCGCCGTCGTGCCATGTCAATCGACATTCCACCAATTCTTATTAAAGTTGGGGCCGTACTTCTCTATGCAACATTCTCGTATGTTTTAGTGTTAGGGCTCATTCAGGGCGGAGAAATCCTGATGCGATTTTTCATCGAAAAAGTTGGTGGTCAGGATCTATTCAACGTCATCTTTGCGGGAGTCAACTCAGAAAAAAATTACATAAACTTCATCGGGTATAGGGATATGAGCACTTCTGGGTGTGCGATGGAATCAGCAAATACAAGTCTTTTCCTGATTCGAATGACGTCCCTCACATACAACACAATTGGTATTTTAATGATTCTTCGAAAAATTATATTGTGGTTTCTTTTGATACTGTCGCCATTTCTGGCCATCCTTATGCCGTTTGTTTTCATCCGTAATATTGGGTGGATCTGGATTGGTGTGTTTTTCCAATGGTTGTTCTACGGACCGATGGTATCGCTTTTTCTTGCTGCCCTCACTCGGATTTGGGTTGCCGGAATACCCTATGCATTTGACTTTAATCGTGTGAACACTCCAGATGGACAGATATTCCGTACATCAATTAACATTCTTTACGGTGGTCCTGCGCAGACGCTTGGTCCTGGTAATAGTGCCAATTATGTCGATACGTACGTTGAATACGTGATCGCGCTTGTGATGCTATGGGCCGCAATTATTCTTCCCTGGCTTCTTCTTCGTATTTTTCGTGATTATTGTTGCAGTGCGATAGCATCAGCAGGAAATACTTTGAACGCAATCTTTGATCGAATGCGTCAGTATCCACCTCCAGAAAAACCCTCACCTTCCGCCTCAGGACCAACGACCATGTCTGGAATGGCCATGGATCTACCGTTTAGACAAGCAGTAAGTCAAGCGATAACATCGTCACAAAAGGAGACGACCAAACAGGTAACCTCGCAGCTGGCATCTACAATGTCTTCTCAAATGACAAATATGGCTGGTCAATTGGGGAAAGTAGCGACTAATGATATTGCCTCAAAACTTAATATGTCAATTTCTAATATCGTTGATCTGTCGCGTCTTGAAATGGATCAATCAAAGCTCTCCGACCTTCGTGCCAGTCTTTCAAAAATCAGCAATCCTTCTGCGATTACTAATTCCTCCGAACGCGCACAGTTTAGCTCCATTCGTTCTGAATTGGTAACACGTGCTGCAACTGGTGACCACACTGCGCAAGGTATCCTGTCTGCCTCTTCCTCAGATCAGAAAGAACAAATCGTGGCTATTCCAACCGTTTCATCTTCACGAATGGCTAATCAAGCGCAAGTTGTGGGTGCGGGTAAAGTAACAACGGTGAAAACGATTCCGATAGCTGGAAAAGTAGTTTCGTCTTCGGTCTCACTGGAGGATTATGAAGAAGTGAAGAAGATGTGGCTCAATCATTATCGGGAAAGTCCGGTTCCAGTATCGGAGAAGATAAAAGAACGATCGCAGTGGGTGGAGGGTGATATTACAGCGCTGACAAACGCCATTCATCTTCTTTCTAGCGCCGATGCAAAGCAAAGAGAAAAAGGGTTAGAGATGGTTTCACAATTATTACCATTCCTTCTAATGGGTGGCTTTTCTGAAGTTGAGACAATCACATATCTTCGTGCCAAACTTGAAGCTGCTAAGCAGTCACAAGCTGAGCTTGAAGCACGTGCGAAGGCAAAGGAAGAGTTAGAGAAGGAAAAGAAAGAGGACGAGGAGTTGGTAGAGGTAGATCAATCTGCTAAGAAAGAAGACGAGAAAACCATGCAGATGCATGAAGAGAAGGCTCAAGAGCTACCGGGTGAGGAAGCTTCAAAACCAGAAGTAAGTGAACCGAACTTGCCAAAAACAGATGAGAAAGTATAGTATAGAGGTAGTTCGTTAAATCGTCACTTCGTTATTGCATAATAACTTTTCAAAAGAACAAATAACGAAGGAACAAGAAAACACAGAGATATGTTTAATTTTTTACTTCTACTACTGTCGCCACTGCTTACTCTTGGTGGTATAGCGAATCCTACAGCTCAGACTCAACAATCAGCGAAGCCCAATTATTCCTATACTGCAGCGTGCTTCAATCCAGAGCCTGATCAGACAATTACAGTCACCAAAGAAATGCTTGATGAGGTTCATAGTCAATTTCCCACGCAGCCTCGTTGCGATGGTCCAGGACTTCCTGGAAATGTGGGTGACAGCGGGATCCTCGGTACTTACATACGAACCAGAACTAATTTGCGTCTTATCAAATTGAAAACAGACCAAGAAGGTAAGCCGTTCTATGGAGGATGCGCTGCAAGTGGAAGTGCTATCCGCTGGGTGGGTAATACTCCATCTGGGCAGAAAATCTGGTGGGAAGATAAGAACCATGCAGGAAATGTCGTATCGAAAATGGTTTTTATTGAGGCGTATGAGGAAGACGATCAAGCCCGCTATTTCGACGCCTATGTACGGCAAGATGTGGTTGCTGATCCGGCAGGTAATGGATACCAGTTTCTTCTTGATTGTAAAGTCAAAGGGGGACTTGTTCCCGTGGTTGAGGAAGGGTCAAACATTCTGCCACCCCAAGTTATATCTTTTTCTGAGATCAATATGACTGGATTTGAGGATAACTATAACCGATTTGCAATTCCTATAAATGTGACACAAAAACCGGGAACAATTGGTCCAACCCTCTCACCGACGTATCAACTGTTTCCACCATATAAAAAATATCTTGTAAAACTAGAAAACGAGGATGTTCCGGAGGATGCAATCAGAAAGCGAGGACAAATTGGACGGGTTGTAAAAACGGCAAACGGCACATCTCATATTTATGATGTGTTCTTCCACTTGGGCTCATTTTATATCCGGGATGAGGGTGATGGTACATCATATATATATGACTCAAGCGAAGATACACCGTTTGGATCCATTAATAGAAATCCATCACTGCAACTGGGTGTTCTAGCATTTCGACTTACCAATGAGTACAACCCGTATACTCCAGTCTGTAAGCCCGCAGTATATCTCTATCCTGAGAAGCCAACCACTCTATCTGTAGAAGTGAGACCGGAAGGATATCTGACGAAAACTATTCCTGATTATCAAGGAAAATGGGATGTGAAGGCATATCCTGACGGCACACTGTATGATGTGAAGAATCCAGATAAGCAAGTGAAAATTGAGAATAATTATCTATATTACGAGGCCGATGTCCAAAATGTATCAATTCCGAAGGAGGGATTCGTGGTAAAGAAAGATGAATTACAATCATTTTTCGCTACACACCTTGCGAAACTTGGGTTAAATCAGAAGGAATCAGCAGATTTTAAAGCGTATTGGGTACCGAAGCTTACAGATAAACCATATTATTTTGTGACTCTGCTTCCTGAAAAAGAAATCAACTCGAAGGAACAATTGGTATTTTCACTTAATCCCAAGACGATTATTCGTGTTCGCTTTATATTTGAAGGTCTGGATAAACCCATCGATGTAAAATCTCTTAGCCTTTCCTCAACGCCTGTACGAGATGGCTTTACAGTCGTCGATTGGGGTGGAGGAATAGTAAATGGAAATTGCGATGATATTTCTGAAAAATAAACCTATAGTATTGACAAACTTGACTATATATGATACAGTGTTACTATTATACCCATGAAAAGCTATTTCATTTTAAGTGATTTTAATTACATTTTTTTGCCTAGAGTATTGGCATAATGGACT
>CAZYQZ010000037.1:5273-9085 GCA_964649915.1 uncultured Gammaproteobacteria bacterium
GTCGATTTATTCGACGCTTTTTTTATATATAAATATGAACGATATTTTTAGACCAACACCACGCGATGCCATACGAGGATTAGCTACCAAAGTAAAAATGCCAAAACTGCAAGGACCTACACGTGTGGTTGATGGAACTGTTAAACACGATCGAACAAAAGATTTCAAGTCAATCAATGATCTGTCACCAGCAATGCAAGTTGCTTTTTATTCGATGATGGTTCCGTTTGCAGTCTCAGCTGCCATGTCTGGAGCTATGCCTATTGCAAACGCAGTATTTGATATGATGCACGGGGGCTCTACTGGACTGCATACTGATCAAGGGATTCATAACCAAGTTGGAGTTGGTTATGCAGCTGGTGGGGATCCGCCTCCGGGCTACGGAAATGGTGGGGTATTGAGTATTAAGACTCAAGAAAGACCTATAGAGCTACAACTAACCGATGCACAAAAAGCTGTTAAACACACAGTAGGTACAATAACAGATGGGGTGATTGATGCGATTAGTGGGGTTAGAGAACAAATTCAGGTCGCAGAAAAACAAGTGGGGACCTTATATAATCGAGTGCAAAAGCCGGATACTCAACAACAGATCGTAAACACTCTGCAAACAGCAGCACAAGATGCGCCAAAAGTAGCACTGAACGTTGCTGCACATGTGGCTGCATCCCCCTTAGTCGCTTTATCATCATTGAGAGGTTGTGATTCTGCTGAAGCTGCTGCTCCTTCAACTATGTTACCCCCGGATGGTAGCCAGGCAGAGCAAGCACTTCAACAACCGGATGTGCTATTTGATACGCAATTTAGTGATTCCAACCTTTTAAGACGGACAGATGTTAAACCATACAGAGATGCCATGCTTGATCAGGTAGATGATGCGGTAATTGCTCAATTTGGCGCAGAAACAGCATCAGGTTTTCAGGTAATTGTTCCTATTACGCAACATACGCTTGATCAGTCAGATAAAAGTATCAGTGAAAATCAACCGGTAGTCCCCGATGGAACTGTAATTATTGCAAAAGGTGAAGATGTAAATCGTCCCGGAGCAATTGAATATGTTGCGGCAAATGGTAGATATATCGCAGCAAAAGGTCCGTCTACAGATTTAACGTATCGCGAAGATGTTACATCCCCGGTGGCCAAAGGTCATTATGGGCCTACCGTGACAACATTTGAGCAGGGAGATCCTGAAGCAAGTCCAGAACGACCCAATAAGCAGATTTTGCTTACAGAGTTGGGTGTCTTCTTTAGTGACAGTCACATGCCAGCAGAGATAGCTGACATTCCACCAAACGAACTCGTGAATCAGTTTACTGCTGAGCAGCAAACAGCGTTAATATCGTTTGCCGAAACACAATTGAAAAAAGATCTTCCGCAACAACCTGTAACGAAAATTACTGTTTATCGAGAGAGAAATTCTGCGGGAAAAATTGAATATTCTGTCAGGGTTATTCGGGAAGAAAAAGGACAAGATTTTAAATTAACTGACACTTCTGTTATTGCCGTAGAACAACAGGAGCTACCTCCGTCGTCAGCGACTCCCTTACCAACAGATACTCCACAACCTTCCGAAACACGTCAACCTACTGTAGATTTTGCTGCAACAGAGGCAGTACAACAAGCACTTCACCAACAGACGCTAGATGCAAAGTCGACTTCTGATGCAGCGTACGCTGCAGCAACAGCAGAAACAAAACAAACAGTTCAAGCAAATAATCAACAAGAAACACGTATTGCTCAAGCGCAACCGCCTCCAACTGAACCACCGGCAATCGTAGCGCCAACCCGGGAAGCAACACCAGTTGTTCTCCAAAAACCAGCAGTGTTAGAAGATGCACAGTGGGATGCTATGAATCCACAACAACGCGAAACAAGTGTTAGGGTGAATAAGTGGTATGAGGCATTACGCAGTAATAATAAAATTCGAGGATTTTCCGAACAACAGATGAACGAATTGAACCATGCGTTTGTACAGTATTTACCATATATCGGTAAAACACATGACTTTAATGCTTTAAAGGAAAAATATGGATTTAAACTCACTCAAGCACCGGTACCTATTGACAATCTATTAAGCAACTCTCTTTTTAAGTTTCTAAATCATATTACATTTAGCACTGGTGGCTTGACTTCTACAAATTTCGATCCATCATTTGGTGACAAGTATGTTACGGGAATGCTTCTTGACATGTCTATGAATGGTGATTACACACAGTCGAATTCACAGTATGCGTTTGCGGTTTTAGCTGCTATTAAAGAGGCGTATACTATGAATGCCGATAGTCAAAGAAAAGATTATGGAGGACCCCTTAATATGGATAGTCCTACGGTAGATCGACTAGGTGTGCTTGGCTTAATAGCCGCATACGATGATCTGAGAACTGCAGGATTTGCGGAATTTCAAGAGGGGACAGAAATAGATACAAGACTGCATAATACATATCTGCCATTCATGAATGAAGCGAACTGGCCATAAATTAACCTCGAATTATATAGATATCAGTTTAAGTATTTTATTATAACTTCACTTTGGTTGCTACTTTGTGTGTTATTTTCCAATAGAAATTCACCTATTTGATTTCTTATTTCATCGTTGGTATAAATAAGCTATGCAGGCTTTTAGGTCAAAAGGTATATTATTATTTGCAATTCTGTTAGTTGTGATCTTCGGCTTGTACTTTTTCCAAAAAAGCAAATTTACTGACAATCCCATCAGAACTGACACTTCTCAAGATCGTGCGTTTCCTACAGGACTTACCAATACTTCAGCTGACATGTCGGCAGGGAAGTTGCCATATACATTCTCAACTCTTAAAATAATTTCCTATAATACAGAGGATACGGTCGGTCGGAGCGTGCTGTTTGAAAATCCAGTTGAGCCAGAGATCTTAGCCATAGGAATATCAACGACATCCCAAAGAAAGAAAGTAATTACAGGTCGAGTTTCTGGGTTGAGCCAGTTGCCTGGCAGTAAAGATCTTATTGTTAATCTCTATGATGTAAAAAAAGGAATTGAACTTCCGTCAGTTCGGATTGGTGTTCAGAAGTCAGACTATTTTCCCAGGAGTGATGTATTTACAAAGTTGTATGTTGAAGATCTTGTGCTCCTGGATCAGAAGAAGAAGGACTACCAAGTACTTTTGGATACTCCTGTCAAGATTGGGTATACTAGGCTAACTGAGATGATAAAAGAACTAGATGGACTGAAAATTCAAGTCAGGATGAAGAATGGGAATCTCGAGTATGATGATGGGAAATTTCTCCTAGCTGAGTCAGTTTATCTTCGAAGAATCAAGGGAAAGGCAGCCTTATGAAGCGTATGAGGTTATTCAAATTAGATCGGATACTATTACTTGTCTGCTTTATCTTTTGTTTGTTGTTACTTGCTGGAAAAAGTGTACAAGCAGCATGTTCACCAGCAGATGGAGGTTGTGGGGGGCAACCGGGGACTTGTAATAACGGCTGGCACTGCAGTGCAAATTGCTGTGTAAAAAATGCTTGTGTCCCAAATTGTAGTGGTAAATCATGTGGAAGTAATGGGTGCGGAGGATCCTGTGGGTCGTGTTCCTATCCGTATAGCTGTAGTGGTAATTCATGTAAAGTTGGACCTACTCAAGTGTTACCTTCTGGCAGCCAGTCAAATCCTTATGGCTGTAGAGGAAATGGAAATGGATGTTCTGATGACACACAGTGTTGTTCCGGTTCGTGTGGAGTGGACGGGAAATGTTTCGCTGATGTGAACCAAATACTGAATAAGACAAGTTGTGATACTAATTACCAGTGTGTGCCGGCGTATGGCTGGAACTGTGTAG
>CAZYQZ010000038.1:0-9072 GCA_964649915.1 uncultured Gammaproteobacteria bacterium
ACCTATTTTCATCATGGTTTATCTCGCTTAAATGCAGTTGTTCATTATTTGAATAAACCCGGGAAGCTTGCTTCATTTAACTATAAACACGTTGGAAAACGACTCTCTCCAGCAAAACATAAAAAAACAGTAGAAGAAGCGCTTAAAAAGGTACGGCAGGGAGACATTTTTCAGGTGGTGTTATCCACCAAAAGCCACTTTCACATAGAGGGGGACACGAGAAGGTTATACGCGCATCTTAGGCAGATTAACCCTTCGGCATACATGATGTATTTTAAATTTGGTAACAGAGAAATACTTTCAGCCAGTCCAGAACTTCTTATAGGTGTAAAAGCTAGGAAGATCGAGCATTTTGGTACGCTTGCAGGCACAATCAAACGCGGGAGAGATCAAAAACAAGATGAAATTTTAGCAAAGACCCTACGAAACGATAGTAAGGAAATGGCGGAACACATGATGCTTGTTGATTTAGCACGAAATGATATAGGTAAAATTTGTGAATTTGGTAGCATAACTGTAGGTGAACTTGCTTCAATTAAAAGAGCTAGTCATGTCCAGCACCTGTCTACAGAAATTTATGGTCAACTCAAAAACGGAATGACAGCGTTTCACGCTCTTGCTGCCTCGTTTCCAGCAGGTACATTATCAGGAGCGCCAAAGATTGAAGCGATGAAGATCATCGCCCAACTTGAAGGAGAAAACCGAGGTCCATACGGAGGAGTTGGTGGATATTTTTCATTAAATGGGGAGGCGATGATGGCGATACTCATACGGTCGCTCTTCACACATGGTGATATGGCCTATACCCAGACCGGAAGTGGAATAGTGTTAGATTCAATCTCAAAGAATGAATATCAAGAAATCATTCATAAACAACAGGCAATTGAAGAAGCTTTAGAAAAAGCTTCAAGCCAAAAAAAGGGGAAGATATGAAAACGCTTATTATTGATAATTATGATTCGTTTACATTTAATATTTATCAATATGTAGGAGAATTAGGGGGAAACCCTTCTGTATTGCGAAATGATCAAGTGCGAATTGGGGAGATATCCAATCAGTATAGTCACATTATTATATCTCCTGGTCCCGGATCGCCCGATGATCCATCATATTTTGGTATCTGTATGAAGGTAATAGAAAGATGTGGAAAACGTATTCCTTTACTCGGCGTATGTCTTGGACATCAAGGGATCATATCGTGTTTTGGTGGAAAAGTTATACGCGCAAAAAGTATCAAGCATGGAAAGCAAAGTTTGATTCAGCATACCAAGGAGGGAATATTTTCATCGGTAAAAAATCCCCTTCATGGTATGAGGTACCATTCTTTGGTTGGGAAGAGGGATACGATCCCGTCCGAACTGCAGGTAATCGCCACATCTATGGATGATGGTGAGATCATGGGAATAAAACATAAAACGTACCCAATCTTTGGTGTACAGTTTCATCCCGAATCAATTGGTACGACTGAGGGAAAAAAGATCTTCTACAATTTTTTAACAGTATGACAACACAAGATTTTCTGAATGTTTTAATTCAAAAAAAGGATTTGACCAGTATTCAGGCAGAAGCGCTGATGAATACGCTACTGGGTGAAAGAGTTACTCCCGTACAAATAGGATCAATTCTGACCGCTTTGGCTATAAAGGGGGAAACAGAGGGTGAGATCACTGGATTTATTCATGCAATGCGAGATCGTATGAAAACAATATCATCCGCAGGTATGGTGGTAGATACGTGTGGTACCGGTGGTGATCGGAGTGGAACTTTTAATATCTCAACGGCAACAGCCTTTGTGGTAGCCGGAGGTGGGGTTTGCGTTGCGAAACATGGCAATAGGGCCGCAAGTAGCCAATGTGGAAGTGCTGACGTCTTAGAAGCCCTTGGAGTACATATCCTGCTTAGTAGCAAACAAGCTTTGGTCTGTCTACAAAGAGCTAATATAACTTTCCTATTTGCACCGTTGTATCATCCGTCGTTAAAGCATGTATCGCTTATTCGAAAAGAACTGGCGTTTCCAACGATTTTTAATTATCTTGGTCCATTTCTTAATCCCGCAAAAACGCACCGACAAGTTATTGGAGTCCCAAATAGAACTATTGCGCAAACAATGGCTCAAGTTGCAAGAAAATTGGAATATGAACATGTGTTGATAGTGACAAGTAGTGACGGTTTGGATGAAATCAGTATAACGTCCTCTTCGACAATATTTGAAATTAAGGGGTCAACAGTAAACGAAACAATAGTAAACCCACAAGAAATGGGTATTCCATTGGTATTAAAAGAACGCTTACAAGGTGGAGATAAGTATGTAAATGCTCAGATTATTCGCGCCATTTTAAATGGGGAAAAAGGACCTCAACGCGATATAGTGCTTCTGAATGCAGCGGCAGCATTTTATGTGTCGGGAAAGGCAGATTCTATCTATAAGGGTATAGAAATGGCCCGCGATTCAATTGATTCAAAAAAAGCATATAACGCACTTAAACTGCTTATTACATACTCAAATGAAAATAAAACGGAGGCACAATGAAGAATTTTTTACAGACAGTTATTAAACATAAGCGTAAAGAGATACGGGAAAAAAAGAAGCGCGAGTATCATTTATTTTCAAGACCTAAAAACTCTCTTTCACCTTTTTTGGACGCAATTACCCATTCAAAAGAGAGTGTACCTCTTATTGCAGAGATAAAACTTAAATCTCCAGTATCTGGGCAGCTAGGAAGTATTTCTTCAGTGGAAAAAAGAGTGCTTGAATATGAAAAAGCAGGAGTAGAGGCTCTTTCAATAGTTATTGATGAAAAATTTTTTGGCGGTCATCTTCAACTTATCGAAATAATAAGAAAAAAAACGAAGCTACCAATTCTTGCAAAAGATTTTATTATTGATCCATATCAGTTATATGAAATAAAAAAGGCAGGTGCAGATGCAGTCCTTCTTATTGTAAAAATCGTTGATGATACAATGCTTGACATACTTTCACATACTTGCCAAAGTCTTGATCTTGAAATGATTATTGAAGTAAATAGTCAGGCAGATCTTAACCGTATTAGACAGCGAAAAGCATGTATGGTGGCTGTAAATGCGCGAAATCTTGATAACTTTTCCCTAGACATAGGTAGGGCGTGTGGCTTAATAAAACAAATATCACGAGAACACATAGTGTTAGGATTTTCAGGAATACAAAAGAAAGAAGATGTCATGAAGTATTCCCAAGCTGGAGCAAAAGCTGTACTTATCGGAACAGTGCTTATGAAAACGGGGAGTGTCAACAGTTTAATTAAGGAATTAAAACAGGTATGAATACAACAAAAGTGAAGATTTGTGGAATACGCACAAAAGGAGCAGCTATTGAGATTGTGAAAGCTGGGGCCGATTTTTTGGGGTTTAATTTTGTAAAAAATTCATCCCGATATATCAGCAAAGAAGAAACAATGGAAATTATTTCATTACTTCCTAAAGAAGTAAAAATTGTTGGTGTTTTTCAAAACGAATCAATTGAAAATATACGAGAAACAATCGCCATGTTAAAACTCGACTTCGTACAGCTTCACGGTGACGAATCAAAAAATTACTCCAGCCTCACACAATATGCAGGTGTTATAAAAACTATTCCATACGAGTCGACGTCTTCGTACCAGGAGATTGCAAGAAAAACAAAAGGGTTTGATGTAGATTATTTTTTGCTCGACCGAAAAATACAAGGAGAAGGGGAATTAATGAATTTAGATATTGCTTCAGAAATAGCGAAGCGGTATAAAATTTTCCTTGCAGGGGGCTTAACCGCCGCCACCATATCCTCTGTTATTGACCGAGTACATCCTTTTGCGGTTGATGTTGCATCAGGAATAGAGACAGATGGCATGCAAGATATTGAAAAAATCCAAGAATTTATAAAGAAAGTCAAACAATTATGATCTTTGACTACACAACAGAATATGACGCAGATGCGAAGGGTCACTTTGGTCCGTATGGCGGGAGATATGCTCCTGAGATGCTCATACCAGCGCTTGAAGATCTGGAGAAAGCGTATCTTGCGGCAAAAAAAGATCCACAGTTTGAAAAAGACTTCTTATCATTGTGTCGTAATTTTTCAGGTCGTCCTACTCCCTTAACATTTGCTTCAAATCTCTCAAGCCATCTCGGGGGAGCAAAGATTTATTTAAAAAATGAAGGGCTAAATCTTTCTGGAGCACATAAAATTACTCATTGCATTGGACAAGCACTGCTTACAAAGATGATGGGAAAAAAACGCATTATTGCTGAAACGGGAGCAGGACAACATGGAGTGGCAGCAGCAACAGTTGCAGCAAAATTTGGATTTGAGTGCACTGTCTATATGGGAGCGATTGATGTGGATAGACAGCGACCAAACGTTTTTTGGATGGAACAACTAGGTGCTACAGTCACTCCTGTCTCTTTTGGAACAAAGACTCTCAAAGATGCGGTAAATGCAGCGTTAAAAGACTGGATTACGAACGTTCAAACGACCCACTATCTCCTTGGTTCAACGGTTGGTCCTCATCCGTTTCCTAGTATGAATCGCGATTTTCAGCAAATAGTTGGGATGGAGACAAAAGAACAAATTTTTCTTTACGAACAGAGATTACCTGATTATGTGATTGCCTGTACGGGTGGTGGAAGTAATGCAATGGGAATTTTTTACCGCTTTTTAAATGATAAAAGCATACGTCTTATTGGTGTAGAAGCAGGAGGAAGAGGAGTAAAAAATATTGGAGACCATGCAAGTCGGTTTCAAGCAGGGAAAGAGGGAGTCGTTGAAGGATACAAATCTCTTTTTTTGCAAGACCTATACGGAAACATTTCTCCAACACATAGTGTTTCTGCTGGTCTTGATTATCCTGGAATCGGACCACAACTTGCGTATTTAGGAAAACAGGGGAGAGTACAGTTTGTCTACGCAAAAGATAGGGAAGTTATTGAAGCATATCGGCTGCTTGCAAAAACTGAGGGAATCATCTGTGCGCTAGAATCTGCTCATGCGGTTGCACACGCCATAAAACTCGCGCCCACGCTTGCAAAAAATAAAATCATTATTGTAAATCTATCAGGACGAGGGGATAAGGATATTTTTATTATCGCAGAAGCTATAAAAGACAAAAAATGGAGAGAATTTTTGAAATCTAAAATATGAATACGATAGATCAACAAATAGGCATACTAAAAAAAGAACACCGAGTAGGTCTTATGACTCATGTGGTTGTCGGGTATCCAACACGCAAGGAGAGTAAAAAAATAATTCAAACGCTTCTTGATGGTGGAGTAGACTTTCTTGAGCTGCAGATCCCGTTTTCTGATCCCATAGCGGATGGACCAACTATTATGACCGCCTCGTATACCGCGCTCAAACAAGGAATGAATACGGATCAAGTCTTTATGATAGCGAAAGATGTTGTCACACAAACTACGACCCCCATACTCTTGATGTGTTACTACAATCAAATCTTTCGCTACGGTACTGAGCGATTTATTAAAAAAGTACATGAAATAGGAATACCAGCTCTAATTGTTCCTGATATTCCGCCAGAAGAAGAGAAGACTGAAAAATTTATCGAGTTGTGTAAGAAATATGGAGTATATTCTATTCGAGTTATTTCTCCCACAAGTAGTACGAAGAGAATTTTAAGAAATATAGCAGTTGGAAAAGGGTTTATATACTGTGTCAGTCGTCTCGGAGTAACTGGATCGTCAACAAATTTGGATAAAGATATATTCACGTTTCTTTCGAATACACATACACATACGCATTTACCTCTCGCAGTGGGTTTTGGAATATCAAAGAGAGAGCATATCCAAGCATTGAAAGAACATGCCCAGATTGTCATTATCGGAAGTGCGATTATTGATCAATATAATAAACACGGGATTAAAGGATTACAGCGATTTATCAAGATGCTTAAAGCTGCTACAATATAAATATGAAAAAAAGACTATTATCTGGTATTACTCCCTCAGGAGATGGTGCACTTCATATTGGAAATTATCTCGGAGCTGTAAAGCAATTCAAAGAACTCGCTCAAACGCATGAGTGCTTCTTGATGGTTGCTGATTTACACGCGTTAACCACAATTCAAGAGAAGAATGTGCTCCAGAAGAACACTGAGACCCTCATCCTTAACGAACTCGCATTATTGGGAGATCTTACCAATATTATATTTTTTCGCCAGTCTGACGTTATGGCGCACACAGAGCTGACATGGGTGTTCAACAATATTACCCCCTTAGGTTTATTAAAACGTGCGCATGCTTATAAAGATAAGCTCCAGAAGGATACCCAAGAGGATGATATTAATTTAGGCCTTTTTAATTATCCTATTCTCATGGCAGCTGATATTCTTTTATATAAACCTGATCTTGTGCCGGTGGGAAAGGATCAGAAACAACATATTGAAATTGCAAGAGATATTGCTCAGGGCTTTAATAAGAAGTATAAAACGGAAGTTTTTCCGTTACCGAAACCTTATATTCCTGAAGAGGTAGCGGTTATTTTAGGAACAGATGGAAAACGTAAGATGAGTAAATCTCTCGGAAATATTATTAGTATTTTTGAAGATGAGGCTGTTATTAAAAAGCAAGTTATGAATACCTATACTGATCCTACCCGTAAACATGTGACAGATCCGGGTCACATCGAAGGGAATATGGTATTTACCTACCTTGATTTTTTTGGGGAGAAGGGAAAAGTTGAAGAGTATAAACGATTGTATAAAGCGGGTAAAGTGGGTGACATTGAAGTTAAAAACTACCTTTTTGACAATTTAATAAAGACATTTACTCGTGAGCGTGAGCGATACCGCGAGCTTTCAATAAAACCTGAATTAGTAAAGAACATACTGGAAGAAGGTGCAAAAAAGGCCCGGGAAGTAGCTTCACAAACAATGTATGAAGTTCGCGGTGCTGTTGGGCTCACAAATCAATATTCCTTCTTTCAGTACGCAACATGACGTTGTTTTGATAGGTAGATTACTATATAATGTGTCCTTATGGTGAAAGATACGATTGAGTTTCCTGATTTTGTAAAACTTGATATCCGGGTCGGAAAAGTGTTACAGGCAGAAGTCGTAAAAGGGTCACAAAATCTTATTCGAATGAGCGTAGATCTGGGACCTGATTATGGAGTAAAAATAATTTTTTCCGGTATTGCTAGATGGTACAAACCCTCACAACTGCGAGATAGGAATTTTGCCTTCATAGCGAATTTGGCACCAAAAAAAATGATGGGAGAGGAAAGTTATGGTATGATGCTTGCTGCCGATAATGATGGCAAAGCAGTGATCATTCCTCTTAGTAAGAAATTACAAATTGGCTCAATTATACGGTAACATATATGGCAAACGGAAAAACAAACAAATCCCACAACAAGAAAATAAATAAAATCTTCGAAGTGAAGCTGAATCTTAGCCCTAAAAATATATTTCTTTGGTTAATTGTCCTTTTTCTGATTTTTTCTGTAGTTCTAAGTTTTCGTGAAGGGTCACGTCTTTTTCCTGATAAGCCACTTTCAGGTGTTATTTCCGATATACAAAAAGGTGAGGTTTCAAAGGTAGAAGTTGTAGATAACAGAATATTAGCAACATATAAAGATGGAAAAATCTATTCTTCGCATAAAGAAGGTCAAGATTCGTTTCTCAAAACACTCAAAGATGCAAATGTCGACCCTAAAGGTGTAGAAGTGGATATAAAAGATACGTCTGGTGGAGCAATGTGGCTTAATTTACTCTCGAACGTTCTACCTCTCGTCTTTATGGTTGGTTTTTTCCTTTTTCTTATTCGCCAAGCCCGTGGAGCACAGGATTCATTATTCTCTTTTGGTCAGTCTCGCGCTAAATTATTTGCCAAAGATACCCCAAAGGTTACGTTTAACGATGTTGCGGGAATTGATGAGGCAAAAAAAGAGTTAGAAGAGATTGTAGATTTTCTTAAAAATCCTCAAAAATATAGACTCTTAGGTGCTAGAACTCCAAAAGGAGTTCTGTTGGTTGGTCCAAGCGGAACAGGCAAAACTCTTCTTGCTCGAGCGGTAGCTGGGGAGGCAAATGCACCATTTTTCTCTATGGCGGGATCTGAATTCATGGAGATGCTTGTTGGTGTGGGAGCCTCTCGTGTAAGAGATCTGTTTAATACGGCAAAGAAAAGTTCACCAGCAATTATTTTCATAGATGAGGTTGATGCGATCGGAAGGGTACGATCGATGGGAGTTGTCGGTGGACATGATGAAAGAGAGCAGACACTCAACCAAATTCTTGTCGAAATGGATGGATTTACTCAAAATGAAAACGTCATTGTGATTGCCGCAACAAATAGAGGCGATTTACTTGATCCAGCACTTCTTCGACCGGGTCGGTTTGATCGCCGAGTCACGTTGGATTTGCCTGATATGGAAGGAAGAATAGCAATTCTTAAAATTCATGCAAAAGGAAAACCATTTGTTGATCATATCGATTGGGATAAAATTGCAAAAAGAACTGTTGGGTTTTCTGGGGCTGACCTGGAGAATATGCTCAATGAAGGAGCTATTCAAGCGGCTCGACATAATAGAACCGCGATCGAATTCGTTGACATCGAAGAAGCAGCAACCAAAGTGAAACTGGGACCAGAAAAAAAACGACTACAGACCGATCTTGATCGCAAGATGACAGCCTATCATGAAGCAGGACATGCAATTGTCACGCACGAACTTCCTTACATGGATCCTGTTCACCGTATTTCAATTGTTTCTCGTGGTATGGCGCTTGGATTTACACTGATTCCTCCGAATAAAGATAGACTTCACGAAACACAGTCGCATCTACTTGAGCAAATCGCCTCCATGTTGGGTGGTCGTGCTGCGGAAGAACTGGTCTTTAACGAGCTTACATCCGGAGCGTCAAATGACATAGATAAAGCAACAAGTATCGCACGAGAAATGGTGATTGAGTATGGTATGAGTCAGTTGGGACCTATTAATTTTGGACCAAGCTATGATGGAACGGAGTGGGGATCTAGGTGGAGTAGTGAGACGCATATTTCTCCTGAAATGCAATCAAAAATTGATTCGGAAATAAAACGAATTTT
>CAZYQZ010000039.1:0-8961 GCA_964649915.1 uncultured Gammaproteobacteria bacterium
AAAAATAAAATTTTCCAATCTCTTGGCATTTTTCTAGGATACTTTTCCGGAAGCTTCGTGTATGTATTTGCTTTTTTGGTACATCGAGATATGAGTTGGACCAACAGTTTTTTTATGGCAGACCAACCTTTTACAGAGATAACAAATCCATATACTGTATTAGGATTTAGCATGTTTCTTTTTAGTATTTTTTTCTTCTACAAAAGTATTACGAGTGCGAAAAAAAACCAGATATTTTGGGTAACAGTTTTGGGAATATTTATTGGATCGCTTTATGGCTTTAAAGCATTTGGGGGGATTATCGTATTACCAGCCTTATTTATTTGCTCAATCATTTCATTACTTATAAATCGAAAATACCAGTTACTCGTGGCTTTTGTTATTGCAGTAAGCATCTTTCTTCCTATACTTCACTATACAACCCTGCTCGGAAATGCAAATTTAGTTTTTATTCCAGGATGGACTCTTACACAAATGATTACGGACTCAGATCGGTTATACTTACCAAACCTTAGGCAAATTGAGGTTTACTATAGTGATATTCATAATAGTCTGGGCCTATTTAAAATTCGTATAATTGAGCTTGCTTTGTATATCGCGGGAAACTTTGGAATTCGACTAGGTGGAGTACTATTTATAATATATAAGATTTTCAATAAACAATCTAAGAAAAGTATTCTGTATTCAATCTCGTCCGTTCATGCATTTGTTTTAATAAGTTTTGCTATTGCATTTACAATCCCTCTTCTCTTTAACCTTTCTTTAAATGTTTATGACATTATTCAATTCACACCCTATGCTTTAATTGTGCTTAGTCTCTATACTACAAAAGCAATCGAAGTGTTGGGTGGTTTTTTAAAGAAAAAAAACTTAAACGCATTCAATTATCTCTTAATACCAATTATTATTATTTTTGGGTGCATGTCTAATATTCGTTTCTTAACTGAGTCAATAGTCCATCCTTATATGGCTCAAATCCCAGTTGATGATATAAAAGCAGCTGAATATATTCAAAGAAACAGCTCGCCAAGTGATGTGGTATTAGTATATCCAAGAGGATTTCCTGATAATACATATTTTAGCCCAATGTATATAGGAACGTTTGCAAAGAGAAGGTTATATTTGGGAGAGGAAAGTACTATTGGACGAATGTTTTTAAATAGAAAACAGCGATATGAAGAGATAGTAGATTTGTTTACATATAAACAAGGTGGTGATTTTTTTACAAATAATCATATTGCTTATATTTTGACCAGAAATGAGGTAGAATTTGCAGAGCCGGATTTATTTTCCAAAGCCAAACTTGTATTTAAAAACTCCAAGACAAAAGTCTACCAAGTTAATAAATAAGTATGAAGCTAAAATGTTTTCTATTACTTGTTTCAATTATTGTTCTATCTTCATTTCTTAGGATTTTTAATCTGTCAAAATTCCCTCCAAGCTTATACTGGGATGAGGCCTCTCTGGGATATAACGCGTATACTATATATACAAGTGGTAAAGATGAACATGGAGAAGTTTTTCCGCTAGACAGATTTATTGCGTTTGGTGATTACAAGCCTCCTGGGTACATATACTCCATCGTTCCATTCATTTCAGTTTTAGGGTTAACAGAAGTGGCGGTTAGATTACCTTCAGCGATTGCTGGTATAGGTATTGTTCTTATGGGATTTTGTCTAGCCAATCGCTTATTTTTCAGTAAAAAGATTGGATTAATAACCGCTCTTTTTATCGGAGTGTCTCCGTGGACCCTTCAGTTGTCGAGAGGGGCATTCGAAGCCAATTTAGCAGCTTTTTTTAATCTTTGTGGAGTTTATTTTTTCATTTCTGGTCGAGGAAAAAGGGGATGGTATCTATTGTCGATTATTGCATTTATTCTTTCGTTCTACACATTCAATGGTAATAGGATTATCGCACCACTTATGCTTCTTCTGCTGTCAATTTTTAATCTGCAGGAATTAAAAAAGAATTGGAAAGAAGTAGTAATAGCGCTCTTAGTAGGAATTCTGCTATTGTCTCCAAGTTTTTCTTATTTGCAGAGTAGAGAAAGTAAGATTAGGTTTCAGGAAGTTTCCATTTTTAATAACTTAGAACCAATCGAAGTCTCAAATGCAGAAATTGCACGAGAAAACGGAACGATTTTAGCAAAAATGATCCATAACAGGAGAGTTCTCTACTCACTGGATTTTATAAAACATTTTACGGACCACTTTAGAGCCCAGTATTTATTTATCTCAGGAGATGTAAATCCAAGACTATCTATCCAAGAAGTTGGAGAGTTATATCTTTTTGACATTCCATTTTTATTAGTTGGTGTATATTTTTTAATAGCAACAAAGAAAAAAGACTTTTTCTTTTTACTCGGTTGGGTTGCGATTGCGATTCTACCAGCTGCGGTAGCAAAAGAAACACCTCATGCTCTCAGGACTGCATCAATTATTCCCGTTTACCAACTGATAAGCGCGTTTGGTTTAGCTACTCTCTTCAGCAGGCTAGATTTTAAATCAATAAATAAACGTAACATTACTTATTTAGTAGTATGTAGTTTTATATTTATTGTTTGTATCACACAGTATCTCCATTATTATTATCTGCATTATCCAAAACACTGGGACGGGGAATGGCAATATGGCTATAAGCAAATGGTGCAGTATGTACAAAATAGAGAAGGCAGCTATGATAAAGTCTATGTAACTGCAAAATTAGGTAGGCCATATATTTTCTTCGCTTTCTACAATCGCTACTCAGTCGAAGATTTTTTGAGAGAAAGAAAAGCAGATAGGGATTGGTTTGGTTTTTGGACAGTACATTCTATAGGGAATATTTCATTTGAAGTTCCTGATCTTGCACAAGTTTCTGGCCATGTACTGGTAATAACAACTGACGAGAAATACCCAGATAATTTTCATTTGCTAAAGAAAATCTATAATCTATCTGGAACGCCTGTATTTTTTATTATTGAAAAGCGATGAAAAAATATATTTTTTGCCTCATAATAATTCTCGGATTCATATTGAGATTTTATCAACTTGGGAATAACCCGCCCTCGTTGGATTGGGATGAAGCATCGTTGGGGTACAATGCATATTCAATATTAAAAACCGGGAGAGATGAGTATGGTAATCTATTACCGATTTCAATACGATCATTTGGGGATTACAAGCCACCTTTATATGTTTATCTGGCAATACTACCAGTTAAAATATTTGGGTTGACTGAGTTCTCTACTAGATTACCCTCTAGTATATTAGGGACACTTGCAATCCTCATAGTATATCTTCTTGCAAAAGAATTGTTCTCTTCAAGCTCTCCAAAGCTTCACTTAATCGCTGCCTATTTTTTTGCCATATCACCGTGGCATATTCAATTTTCCCGAATTGCCTTTGAAGCAAATATTGGCTTATTCTTTTATATCCTAGCAGTTTATCTCATGGTAAAAAGTAGAATAAGACCAGGATTGTTATTCTTTAGTGTGACTTCATTCGCTTTATCATTGTATGCCTACCATAGCCCAAGGCTGATTACTCCACTTTTTCTTATATTAGTATCAGTATATTTTCGAAGCTGGGTTCGTAATCACTTAAAAGTATTTTTTTTCTCTACTGTGCTTTTTGCTTTGCTAATTTTGCCGATAGTTATACAGTTGAAAAATTCATCTTCATCACGATTCAGCTCCGTCTCTAGTCTTACTCCTCAAATTTTAACAAGAAGTATTACTGATCTTGCTGATGATAAAAGTAGACATGATACGATTGGAATAATTCTTCACAACAGACGTATTGTATATATACAACAAGTTATATTAGGGTATCTAGACCATTTTAATTTGGATTTCTTGTTTCTCACAGGTGATCCTCCGGGTAGGCATCACGCATCCTCCATGGGTATGCTATATCTTTGGGATGGAGTATTTATCCTCGTCGGTGTATATGTATTGTTGCGACGGAGAAAAAAAATTATAGCTGTTTTATTTTTATTATTTTTAGTAGCACCAATTGCCTCGTCTCTTACCACAGGCACTCCGCATGCGGTTCGATCTATTTTTTATTTACCAACCTATCAACTTTTTTGTGCAACTGGTTTTCTTGGTTTTTATAAATGGAGTACTCAACGTGGTAGTATCTGGGTAAAAAGAGGACTACCAATAATTATGGGAGGATTATTAATTGTGAATTTTTATTACTATATCAATATGTATTTTATACATACCCCAGTTGAATATTCACAATGGTGGCAATATGGATATAAGCAAATAGTGGAGATAGCAAATGCCCAGCAAGATAAGTACGATAAAATTGTAGTAACGTATAGGTATGATCAACCATATATCTTTTTCCTTTTTTATAACTCTGTAAACCCAATCTGGTATCAGTCTGAAGGTCAAAAAGGAGAAATTCCTAGGATGAATCGACAATTTGGCAAATACGAGTTTAGAAATATCGATTGGGGACAAGATAAAAACATAACCAAAACCTTATTTATAGGTAGTCCACAAGAAATTCCAGCAGGCACTCCAGGATTGTTAAAAGAAATACATTTCCTTGATGGGACTGTTGCCTTCCGAGTAGTTGGACTGTAAAATAGGGAAATTATATGAAAATTATAGTATCTGGTGGCGCAGGTTTTATTGCTTCTCATATCGTTGACGCTTACATATCTTTAGGGCATAGCGTGGTTGTCCTCGATAATCTAAGTACAGGTAAAAAGGAGTATGTAAACCCAAAAGCGAAGTTATATGAAGTGGATATTCGAAATAAGGCGGACGTAGAAAAAATTTTCACCATAGAAGAACCACAACTGCTGAATCACCACGCTGCACAAATGAGTGTAAGAAAGTCTGTGGAGGATCCCCAATTTGACGCGCAAGTAAATATTTTAGGTCTTCTTAATTTGTTACAGGCTGGACAAACTGTTGGTCTTAAAAAAATTATACTTGCCTCCTCAGGAGGAGCAGTTTATGGTGATGCTCTGAATATTCCGACTCCAGAAGAGTATGAACCAAAAATTCCTCTTTCCCCCTATGGTGTAACCAAGTTAGCTTCCGAGTACTATTTACATTACTATTTTCTTACCTACAATATGCAGTATATCGCACTGCGGTATTCGAATGTTTATGGCCCTCGCCAAAATCCTCATGGCGAAGCGGGTGTTGTTGCTATTTTTAGTCAAAAGTTGGTCAGTAAACAAATACCAGTCATTAACGGGGATGGAAAACAGACTCGGGATTATATATATGTTGAAGATGTAGTTTCAGCAAACATTCAAGCACTTAATACTTCGTATTGTGGCGCCGTCAACATAGGTACGAGTAAAGAGATAGATGTTAACCACCTTTTTGAATCAATACGGAAAATTGCTGGACTAACCATAGAGCCAGTCTTCGCAATGGCAAAGAAAGGTGAGCAAATGAGAAGTTGTGTTACGATTACTAAAGCTAAGAACGTATTAAACTGGGAACCAAAAGTATCGCTTGAAGTTGGTCTTGAAAAGACATATCAATATTTTTTTACTAAAAAATGATAAAAAAAATAAAAAGTAAATCTGAAAAAATCATAATTCTCGGCGCTGGACTTGCAGGTCTTGCCGCTGGATATGAGCTTGCAAATAATGGAAAAAACGTTGTAATTATAGAAAAATGGGATGATGTTGGTGGATTGGCACGCACTTTAAAGGTTGGAAAATTTCTGTTTGATACAGGTCCTCATAGATGGTACACCAAAAATGATATGGTAAATGAGTGGATGCTTAACTTGCTTAAAGGGGAAGTCATAAAAGTTCCTCGGTTAACGCGAATATATTTTGATAAAAAGTTTTTTTATTATCCAATCAAATTTAAAAACGTATTAACAGGAATTGGAATAGGGAAGTCATTGCAAGCAATGGTTGATTATTTTTATGCACGTATTGTTGGAAGATTTTTTTCTCCAAAACTAGTCAACATGGAAGACGGATATATCAATCAATTTGGTAAAACATTATATGAAACTTTTTTTAAACGATATAGCGAAAAATTATGGGGACAAGACTGTCGAAATATCTCTGTAGACTGGGTAGGACAAAGAACTCGAGGTTTAAGCATACTTACCATTCTAAAAGATGCAATTTTCAAATCAAAAAATGTGGTATCGCTTGTTGATGAATTCTCGTATCCAGATATGGGAGTCGGAAGGATTGCGTATAAGCTACGAGATGGAATCATCAAGAAGGGCGGAACAATTATTCTTAACGCTGATGTTACAAAGATTATTAGCAAGCATGATGAGGTTGTGTCAGTTGAGTACAGCAGTGGAAAAAATACCGAAATCATCTCGGGTGATTTATTTATTTCAAGTATTCCGATCAATGATCTTGTTTTTAGATTTTTTCCAAAAACAGAAAAAAAAGTACTCGAATTAGGAAAAAAATTAAAGTATCGTGATGAGCTGCAGGTTGCTTTATTCATAAAAAAAACACATGTTACTCCTGACACTTGGGTGTATGTTCACCCGAAAAAACTCTCTTTTATGAGATTTATGGAAATGGACAATTGGAGCGACAAGCTATCGCCAAAAGGACAAACTTCGCTTGTTTTTGAGATCGCATGCAATGAAGGAGATTCAATGTGGAACAAAAAAGATGAAGATATTATCGCATTAGTAAAAAAACAGTTTGTTGAG
Source organism: uncultured Gammaproteobacteria bacterium (assembly GCA_964649915.1). Taxonomy (GTDB): domain Bacteria; phylum Patescibacteriota; class Microgenomatia; order 2-02-FULL-39-11; family 2-02-FULL-39-11; genus CAZYQZ01. The sequence continues at coordinate 6,657 of CAZYQZ010000039.1, forward strand.
GAGTTCGGTTTATTAAGTAACTCGGATGTGCTTGGGGGGTATGTACATAGAGTGCCAAAAGAGTATCCGGTATACCATGTTGGTTACAAAGAAGACGTAGATAGGATAAAAGAATTTTTTTCTCACTATAAAAATCTACAACTTATCGGAAGAAACGGGACATTTAGATATAATAATATGGATCACTCGATTGAAATGGGGTTGTATTCCGCATGGAATATTATCCATGGTTCAAAAAAGTACGACATAGATTCAGTAAACATCGAAAGAGAATATCTTGAAGAGAAAAAAATAGAAAATATTGAGGATGAGATCATCGAAGAGTCACATTAGGGAACGTATTCATGCGGAAAAGTATTTTCTTTCTTATTCTGATCTTTTGCTTCACCGTTTTCTCTCGGTTTTTCCAGGTCACTAAGCTTCCCTCTGGCTTATCTTCTGATGAAGTATCATTTGCGTATAACGCATTCACTATCTCCTTCGAAGGGAAAGATCAATTTGGGTTATCTTATCCACTTTATTTTGAAACATTCGGAGAATATAAAAACCCTGTGCCCGTGTATTTTCTTGTTCCCTTCTATCAAATAGTTGGAGTGAATAAGTTTGCTATAAGAATTGCAAGCGCTTTTGTAAGTATCCTTTCTGTTTTATTTTTATATTTATTTACCGCAGAACTTATACGAAATAAAAAAATAGCACTTATATCTGCACTATTTCTCGCAACTTCACCATGGCACTATTTTTTTTCACGTTTTTGGGGAGGCTATATCCCTGGTCTTCTTTTTCTGTTGATGGGTTTATATTTTACTTTAAAGATAAGAAAATCTTCATGGTGGGGTCCTCTAGCGATTGTCTTTTTGATGTTATCCTATTACTCCTATCATAGTACTAAACTGGTAATATTTTTGCTTACTCCGATAATATTATTTTGGGTATGGAAGGGAGAAAAAAAGAAACTTGTTATTTTTACGTACGTCCTTTTTGGGGTTGGGTTACTATTGTCTTTTTTCTTTTTACAGCAAACACTTGCTAGAGCAAAAATGGTATCAATTTTCGCTAATCCAGAATTATCGCTAAAAATTGTTAATCAAATTCATGCGTTTAATCCATCGGAGGTGCCACTTTTATTTGTCCGTATCATCGTTAACAAACCTGTTGTTTACGCAAAGGCCTTTTTAGATCAATTTTTATATCATTTTTCTCCATCTTTCTTATTATTTGATGGTGATAAGGATAGATTATTTCACTTTCCAAACGAAGGAATTATGTATATGTGGCAAGCTCCACTTCTATTGTTCGGTGTTATTTTCGTTCTCAAAGAAAAAGTAAAACAATTTTTTTTCCTCTTATACTTTTGGATAATTAGCCTACTTCCATCAGCGTTATCAGCTTCACTTTTATCAATTAGCAGTCGTTCATTCCTAGCTATTATTCCTATACTAATACTATGTTCAGTCGCTGTTCTAGTTTTCATAGCTAGGTTTAGGACGCCAGCAAAGATATACGTTATTATTGGAATCTCATTACTTATGATTTGGTCAAATATGCTCATGAATGTAAATTACTTTTATAATTTTAAACAATCTTCTGTAAACGCATGGCGCTCTGGAGATGAAGTTGTATCTAACTATATTTTCCAAAATCGTACCATGAACATCTACGTTGATGAGAATGCGATACTTGCGGAGCATTATCTTTTTTATAATCATATGACAGAAAAAGAAGCAGGAAAACACAGTGTAGTTCGTGTAACCGACCCATATGGATTTATTCACATAGCACGCCTTGATAACATCTTCTTTGTTCAGTCGCAAAATATGCAATCGGTGGTATTTAAACCTGGAGATATTTATATTGGTTATAAAGGAGTTGATCTTACCATGCCATGTAAAAAAGAGACCGTATTGTTCAATACGAGTGATCCTGGTACCACAATTCTCACCATTAAAAGTCAAATGAGAAAGGACGGCACATGTGAAGAAAACATCTAAGTCTAGCAAAGTTGTGATTGTTATGCCTGCATATAATGCGGAAAAGACTCTAGAGAAGACGTATAAGGATATTCCGCGCGAACTTGCTAATAATGTGATAGTTGTTGATGATGATAGTAGAGACCGAACTGTAGAAATCGCAAAAAAATTACAATTACAAGTATTTGTTCATGAGAAAAATCTTGGCTACGGTGGTAACCAAAAAACATGTTACCAAAAGGCATTATCAGTAGGTGCCGATATTATTGTTATGGTTCATCCTGATTATCAATACGATGCAACATTAACACTTGATTTGATTAAGCCTATCATTG
>CAZYQZ010000040.1:0-8580 GCA_964649915.1 uncultured Gammaproteobacteria bacterium
CGAACACATAGAAGTAGAAGGTGTAGCCTTTCTCTATAAGAGGGCTAAACTTGTTATTGGTCGGTCAGGAGCAAATACCATTACCGAATTACTCGCGTTTGAGATACCTTCTATTCTCATTCCACTGCCATGGGCTGGAGAAAACGAACAGATGGTGAATGCAAAAAAATTAGAAAGCTACGGTGTTGCTGAAGTAATTTCTCAATCTTTATTCAGTAAAGAAAATTTTTTTAATGCAATCAAAACTGTGATTGAAAAACATGAGGCATACAAAAGAAATTTTATGAACGCAAAAAAAGAATATATACGAAATGGCTCTGAGAATGTTCTAAATGAAATTGTGAAACTGCTACAATAAAGAAGTGAATTTGCTCCAAAAAATTACTTTTCCATCTATTACACGTAAGACAGTTATTATTGCATGTTTGGTTTTTATTTTTTTTGTGATAGCAACAGGTATATATGGTATATCCCTTTTGCGAGTAGTGAATATTCAAGTTATATCACCTGATCACTATCTGGTAGGCGTAGAAAAAAATGCAGGTAAAAACCTACTTCTCTTAAATTCAGAAGAGATGGTAAAAGAATTATTACAATCCAATAAAAAGGTTTCAGAAATTCAAATACAAAAAAAATATCCACAAACACTCCAGATTCAAGTGTTGCTAAAAAAACCAGTTATCGTGATAGACACGAACACATCTCCCTTATATGTTAGCGCTGATGGTGTTGTTCTCTCAAGAGTAGATAAGCTTGAAAAGGATGATCTAATCCACATAACCGACTTACAATTCCAATACTCTGTGGGAGAAAAAATACCAAGTGAAGTGGTTAATATTGTGGTCTTATCTCAGGAGCTTCGGGATCGTCTCATTCAAATTAAAGAAATTACTATTGATAGAAAAATGCAAACCTCTACTATTGAGTTAGAAAATGGTACAGAAGTTATTCTTTTGCTCTTTAATACACACGATACTATCGCGGCCTCTTTACAAACAATTCTCGATCGGTTTAGAATAGAGGGAAAGACGATAGCAAAAATCGATTTTCGGTTTGAAAAGCCGATCGTGAGCCTTCGTTCTGGACAAAAAAATTCTCCATAATATTACATTTACATCACCATGAAACAACGAGTGATCGCAGGTATTGATATTGGAACCTCTAAAGTTACGACTCTTATAGCAACATTGCCCCCAGATGGGTTGGTAAACATAATGGGTGTTTCAAGCGCACCCAGTAAAGGTCTTCGAAAAGGACAGGTTGTCGATATTGAGGAAGCAACGAGTGCTGTTGTGGGCAGTCTAGAAGCTGCAGAACGGATGGCAGGATACTCTATCTCGAGTAGCTATCTCTCTATCGGTGGCTCTCATATCATGTCACAAAATTCTCATGGGGTTGTTGCAGTAGCAGAGCCTAGTAAAGAAATTGGTAGAGATGATGTACGACGTGCTATAGAAGCTGCAAAAGCAGTTTCTCTTCCTTCAACTCGGGAGATTATTCATGTTTTGCCTCGGGAGTTTATCGTTGATTCTCAAGAGGGAATTAAAGATCCAGTTGGAATGAGTGGTGTACGACTTGAAGTAAACACACACTTAGTAACCGCAGGAGTAACCGCTCTTCGTAACTTGGAAAAATGTGCATCACTTGTAGGTGTAGATGTCGACGGGTTTGTTTTTGGAGGATTAGCATCGGCTGAGGCAGTATTAACTGAAACTGAAAAAGAATTAGGAGTGGTTCTTGTGGATATTGGAGGAGGAACAATTGATATTTGCATCTATGTTGATGGTGCACTATCGTATTCATCCGTTTTACCAATTGGAGCAAGGAATATCACGAATGATTTAGCAATTGGACTTCGTATATCATTGGAGAGCGCAGAAAAAATAAAACTCGCTCTTCACAAAAAAGCAAAACCCTTGGTTCTTCCCCAAGTGGTTGCTAAGGATGAGAAAAGGAAAGATAAAGATATGAAATTGGATGATGATATTGATCTTTCCGATTTAGGTTTACCAGAGGGACTTCGTAAGGTTTCGAAAAAAACACTTGTCGATGGAATCGTTAAACCACGCTTAAATGAAATATTCGCTATGGTAGGACTCGAAATTAAAAAAAGTGGGTTTGGTGGATTAACTCCAGCCGGAATAGTTATATGCGGTGGTGGCGCAGAAACAATGGGAGTTAGTGAAGCAGCAAAAAGAAATTTAGCGATGCCAGTCCGTTTAGGAATTCCATCAAACGTCACAGGGCTCGTGGATGAAATTCTGTCTCCATCATTTGCCTGTGCTATCGGACTTCTTATTTACGCGTCAAAGACTGATAAAGAATTTGAGAGATCAACTAGTAAAGGGTTTAGTGAAATCACCAGTAAACTGCCAATCAAGGGTGCCGCTGGGAAACTGATTGATATGGTAAAATCGTTCCTGCCGTAATAATCCTGCCAAGAAAGGAAATATTCTAGAATGCTTATTAAGCCTGATATTGCTCGTTTTGCAAAGATAAAAGTTGTTGGTGTGGGAGGTGGAGGGTGTAATGCCGTCAATTCCATGATTGCTACCTCAAGCATCCAAGGAGTGGACTTTGTTGCTATTAACACAGATGCACAGGCTCTTTTGACCTCTACAGCGCAAATCAAAATTCAAATCGGAGATAATTTTACCAAAGGACTTGGAGCTGGCGGAAATCCTGAAGTAGGAAGGCAAGCGGCAGAAGAATCAAAAGAGAAAATTAAAGAATCACTTATCGACGCTGATATGGTGTTCATTACTTGTGGAGAGGGTGGAGGAACCGGAACGGGAGCTGCACCAATTATCGCTGAAATTGCAAAAGAAGTTGGAGCGTTATCAGTAGCAGTTGTTACAAAACCCTTTTCATTCGAAGGCTCAAGGAGAATGATGATAGCAGAAGAAGGTGTAGTTAACTTGAAAGAGAAAGTTGATACCCTTATTGTAATTCCAAATCAGAGAATTCTTGATGTCGTGGATAAAAAAATGACATTAGTTGAAGCATTTAGAATTGTTGATAGTGTACTAGGACAGGGGGTTCAGGGTATTTCCGACTTAATTACCCTTCCAGGGCTTATTAATGTAGACTTTGCGGATGTCCGGGCGATAATGAGTAAAGCAGGCTCAGCTCTTATGGGAATTGGTACGGGTGTTGGTGAAAATAGGGCTACAGCAGCAGCTAGAATGGCTATTTCATCACCTCTTCTTGATATGTCTATTGATGGGGCTAAAGGAGTTCTTATCAATATTACAGGTGGAGCAGACTTAACCATGTCAGAAGTTGATGATGCAGCAAAACTCATCTCATCCAGCGTGGATCCAGATGCAAATATTATCTTTGGGACAACACTTGATGAACAAATGGTTGATCAACTTAAGATTACGGTTGTAGCAACGGGCTTTGATGAAACAAAGCGAAAATTACAAGAGTTAACTGCAAAAGAAATTCCACAAATGCGAGATGATTCCCCGCCTATACAGGAAATTCCAACTCATGAAGTTCCTCCAGAGCAGGATGAATGGGATATTCCCGCTTTTTTGCGACAAGGCAAGCATTAAAGCAGTAATAGTAAATAGTGTAGGGAATATTCTAAACTGAGGAATCACACAGGATAACCAAGGAGTTATCCTCTTGATTTTCTTCTGCGAATAAGTCTTTTTACAACCCCGTGGATTCTTTTCTTCATCCACCGTGATCGTGCTTTTTTAGGTGTACCGCGTTTTTTTAGTGCCATAATAGATAAATCGACTATCTGCTTACGGTAACAGCTGAGATAGTCAAAGTCAATGACAATCAGCTCTTATCTGACACGGGTGAGGTGTGATATAATAAGTTGTAAGCGTTTTAAAGGACTATCAATCCATAGCTTGGAAGAAGAACGCTCGCCTACAGTTTGCACTACAGCGAGTAAGTAGAACTTTCCGGGTAAGCCCGAAATAGCTAGTTAAGAAGTAATTAAGGTGGTACCACGGCATTGCCGTCCTTATTGAAAGGACGGTTTTTTTTATGAAACACATATTTCAACCTGTTACTCCACAAGTAAGCTTTCCTCAACTTGAAGAAGAGATACTGAAGTATTGGAAAAAAAATAATATTTTTGAAAAATCTGTTCAGAATCGTTCTGAATCAAAAAAATGGACATTCCTGGATGGACCACCGTTTATTACGGGAATGCCTCATTACGGTTCGCTTCTTTCCAGCATTCCAAAAGATGTATTTCCACGATTTTGGACCATGAAGGGTTATAAAGTTCGCAGAGTCTGGGGATGGGACTGCCATGGTCTTCCTGCTGAAAATAAGGTTGAAACATCGTTAGGGCTTAAATCTAAACGAGAAATTGAAGATAAAGTTGGTGTAAAAAAATTCATAGACGAATGCAAAAAATATGTATCACAAGTATCTGTAGAGTGGGAATGGTATATCGATCATATTGGTCGATGGGTGGATTTTACACATGCCTATAAAACAATGGACCTATCCTATATGGAAACTGTCATGTGGGTATTTAAACAGATGTACGAAAAAGACTATATTTATAAAGGACTGAGAGTCTCATTGTATTGTCCGCACTGTGCAACGCCAATATCGAATTTTGAAGTGGCAATGGATGAGGATAATTATAAGGAGATGAGAGATCCAGCCTCAACATATAAGTACAAACTTGTTGGTGAAAAAGATACATTTATTCTTGCTTGGTCTACAACACCCTGGAACAAAATTGTTACTCCAGCTCTTGCTGTAAATCCAAAACTTATCTACGTGAAGGTAAAGCAAGGAGAAGAGTTTTATGTTTTGGCAAAATCAACTTTAAAAATGCTCGGTGACGATGCGTATACGATCGTCCAGGAATATAAAGGAGCAACGCTAATTGGAAAATCGTATGAACCTCATTATTCCTATTATCAAATAGAAAAAGGAAAAAAAGCCTTTGTCATCATAGGAGGGGACTTTGTCACTGCTGATGAAGGAACTGGGGTCGTTACAATCGCAGCATATGGTGAAGAAGATTTGGTAGCGATGAAAGCAAACAACATTCATATTGAGATGCACCTTGATGAAGAGGGGACTATAAAACCAAATGTACCGCAATTTGCCGGAATGTATTACTTGAAAGCTAATAAGTATGTCAATGAAGATTTAAAAAAGCGTGGATTACTGTATAAAGAGTATGATTTTGCCCATAATGTTCCACTTTGTTGGCGATGTCACACGAGATTGTATTATTCTCCTCAAAACGCCTGGTACGTGGATATTCAAAAATTGAAACCAAAACTATATAACACAAATAAAAAAATTAATTGGTTTCCGAAACACTTTAAACTTGGACGATTTCAAAAAAGTGTAGAGCACGCTCCAGATTGGAATATTTCCAGAAGTAGATATTGGGGATCACCAGTCCCCGTTTGGGAATGTAGCTGTAACGCTCGGTTCGTGGTAGGATCGATTAAAGAACTAGAGGAAGCATCAGGGAAAAAAATATCCGACCTTCATAAGCCTGAAATTGATGAAGTCACGATTACCTGTAAATCATGCGGTAAAACGATGCACCGAGTTCCCGAGGTCTTGGATAGTTGGATTGAGGCAGGATCTGCATCCTTTGCAGAACGACACTTTCCTTTTAATGAGCAAGAGAAGCTTGAAAATTTCTTTCCTCCAGACTTTATCGCTGAATATACTGGACAAATTCGTGCTTGGTTTTATGTTCTTCATGTTATTGGCGCTGCATTATATGAATCTCCTGCGTTTCATAACGTCCTGGTTGAAGGGGTAATTTTGGGTACAGATGGCCGAAAGATGAGTAAGAACTACGGAAATTATCCAGATCCTAAGGAGTTATTACAAAAATATGGTGGAGATGCGCTACGGCTTTACTTGCTTGGTTCACCTGTTATGCATGGGGAAGACATTGTGATTTCAGAAGAGCAATACCGTAATCAAGTGCGAGGGATGATGTTAGTTTTTTGGAATATATACAACTTCTTCATCACGTATGCACGACTTGATAACTGGAATTCTTCTAGTTCACATGTAAAGCGGGAAAACACTCATGTTCTGGATAGATGGGTCTTATCACGGCTCAATAATCTTATTGTTCATGTGACAAAAAGTTTTGAAGAGTATGATAGCGTTTCCGTTGTATCTTCAGTTCAAGGATTTATCGATGAATTTTCAACATGGTATATCCGAAGAAGTAGGGATCGAGTGGGTTCAACAGCGAATAATACCTCTGACACACAAGCATTTTATCAAGTTTGTTTAGAAGTTCTAACAAAACTTTGCCAAGTCTGTGCACCTGTTATTCCATTTTTATCTGAGGAAATATATAGAAATTTGACTGGAGAAGAGTCGATTCATCTTACTTCCTGGCCAGAAGCACAAGTTGAACTCATTGATGCAAAGCTGGATGAGGAAATGATGCTTGCACGAGAAGTTGTAGAGAAAGCGCATGCGCAAAGAAAGGAAGCTCAAATCAAAGTTCGTCAGCCACTAAAGGAGTTGGTAATTACTTCTCCGAAAACAATTTCTACACACGTGCAAGTCGTTATAGCAGCAGAGGTAAATGTAAAAAAAATCACAGTTAAGGAAGGTAAAGAGCTACGTGTTGTTTTAGACATTACTCTCACTGAAGAGTTGCAAAAAGAAGGTCAAGCCAGGGAGATTATCAGAAAAATACAAATAAAAAGAAAAGAAGCAGAATGTGGACTTGATGAAAAAGTAGAAGTAGTTTTGCCTGACTGGCCAGAAGAGTATACCGAAAAAATCAAAAGAGATACGCTTTCTTCAAAACTTACGAAAGGTGATATACTTACAGTTATTCGCTCATGAGATGGACTTGGTGGTTTGATCCTCTGTTTATTATTCCACTTGTCGGGCTTAGTAGTGTAAGCCTCGCTGTTATTGGAAGTACTAACCCGGCTCTTTTTCCTAGTCAACTCACGTTTTTTATTATTGGTGCGATACTATATTTTATATGCGCGCATATTGATCTTCGCATCTTTCCTGGACTTCGTAGATATTTATATCTCACTGTTATCGCATTGTTATTCATTGTATTTTTAGGTCCAAATGTACGCGGATCTACTCGATGGATAGATATTGTTGGATTTCGGATGCAGTCTTCTGAAATTGTAAAACCTCTACTCTTCCTTGTGTGGGCATATCTTCTTTCAAAAGGCCAAAGTATGAAAGAAAAAAATAAGTATTTCCTATTTTCGTTTCTTCTTACACTTCCTGTCCTTGGTCTTATATTTAAAGAACCTGACCTTGGAAATGTAATTGTATTTTTTGGGGTATATGCATCGCTTCTTTTCGCGAGTGGAATTTCATTTCGATTTATTTTTCTTAGCATAATTGGCTCGATTACTGGGATTCCAGTTTTTTGGTCCCTCCTGCATGATTACCAGAAATCACGAATTGTTTCTTTTTTGGATCCTGCCCAAGATCCATCCGGAGCTGGATATAACGCGCTTCAGTCTATGATTGCTGTAGGTGCAGGCGGACTTTTTGGTTTAGGCTTAGGGCGCGGGACACAAAGTCATCTCCTGTTTCTTCCTGAATTTCATACAGATTTTGTGTTCGCATCACTCGTGGAGGAACTTGGGTTTTTAGGCGGATTTGTCACACTCGGGTTTTATTTTATACTCCTGGGGAGAATTCTTTGGATTGCCTCAAAAGCTGAGGATACGTTTGAAAGGCTACTTTGTCTGAGTGTCTTTTTTCAAATACTGCTTCAAGTCTGTATAAACATAGGGATGAATATTGGCATTCTTCCAATTACGGGAATAACTCTCCCGCTTGTTTCATATGGTGGAAGTTCCATTCTTAGTCTTTGTATCAGTCTTGGACTTGTTGTCGCAGTACTTCGAAGGAGAAAAACCTCCTACCACTTGTTCTAATACGGAGCTTTCTGGTATAATGAAACTCTTATGTACGCAGTAATTAAAACCGGTGGAAAACAATATCGAGTGGCACCTAGTGAAGTCATCTTGGTTGAAAAAGTAGAGAAAAAAGAAGGCGATTCAATTGAATTCTCTGAAGTTCTTCTTGTTTCTGATGGTGATCAAGTAAGTATTGGTACTCCATACATTGCTGGAGTTTCAGTACACGGGAAAGTACTTGGACAAGAAAAGGGAGAAAAAGTCGTCGTTGCTAAGTTTAAAGCGAAAGTGCGTTATAGAAGAAGAACAGGACATCGACAGATGTTAACACGCGTCCAAATTGTTTCAATCGGTAAAGGAGTAAAACAACCGGAAAAGGGAAAAGAAAAAGTAAAAAATAAGAAGTAAAACATTGACAATCGGTACGTAATTGGATACTATTTTTACCAACAGAACACACTATGGCACATACAAAAACAGCAGCAGCTACAAAAGGGAATCGCGATGCGGTAGGAAAACGACTAGGAGTAAAAGTCTACGGTGGTGCAAGCGTTATCCCAGGTAATATTATTATCAGGCAACGTGGAACGAAGTTTTACCCAGGAGATGGTGTAGATATGGGTAAAGATCATACTATTTTTGCTGTCGTTAAAGGGAAAGTAGAGTTTACGAAGCGTAAAGGCAATTCTTTTGTGCACGT
>CAZYQZ010000041.1:0-8570 GCA_964649915.1 uncultured Gammaproteobacteria bacterium
AAAAGAAAGAGACGATAGGAAGAAGAATCCACTGAAAAAGTAGAAGGGGAGTTTTGGCAATTGAAAAATGCTCAGGTCGTTTTGGTCTGGATTTCGCATCAATCGCGATTAAGACAAGAAGAAACATAGTTGTAATAGTAAGAATAGCTCCAGAAAGTTGGGGAAGATTATGTCCAAGAGTCGTCCTACTAAATACTGGATTTATAATTGCCGGAATTGATGCGCCAAGGGTAAGAAGAAAAAATGATGTGGGCCAGAAGAGGTGAGTTTCTACAACATAGAGGACCCGAAAAAATTTCGGTAAGAATGGTATATGTGGAGTCGTAAAAAACTTTCGTATTGCGTACGGAACATCAGTTACACCCCATGCCCAGCGTTTTTCCTGCTCATATCGAGAATGTATCGTCTTAAAAAATGATCCTGAATTTACTGCATCACGAGAAATAGTAAGATAAAGTGGAATTGTTTTAACCTTTTCACCAAGCATAAAGAACGCCTGGAGAAAAATGTGCCAGTCTTCAGGAATGATATTTGTATCCCAGTAGTTAATTTTCTCTAGCATCACAAGCGACATGGAGTAGGTTGAGATTTGAATAAGACTCTCTTGTCTTACCAGTAGAGAGAGTCGAACAATTGAAGAAATGGTAGCCTGAATGCGAACCGGGAGAGGGATTTCCCAAAAATTACTATATAAGAGTACTGGTGCCCAATAGAAATGAAAGTATCGATCCGGATCTTTTAGGAACTCGTACGTAAGATAAGAAAAATACTTTTCAGGCATAAGGGAATCGGCATCACAAGAAGTAATGGTAACGAAATTCGGGTCAATATTTCTTTCTTTTACAATTTGGGAGATTTTTCTTGCGGCGTAGGCAGAGTTACTTGCTTTACCTCTCAGTTCATTTGTGTCTTCAGGATGGTAGACTGCTGTGATATAGCCAAATGTATCTTTAAACTGATTGATAAGCGTTGTCGCTCTGTTTTGAGCATCAATTCCCTCTCTCTCTTCCATAGCAAGAACGACGATAAGGCGTTCTTTTGGAAAATCCTGTTTTTTAAGAAACTCAAGAGTCTTTTGTACTTTTTGAGTTTTTTCCTTGTAGTTCGTGATGATAATAGTGTGATACATCTTCGGGAAGTGAGTGAGGCGTTTTGCTTTTTGTTTCCAGTCAATTTTCTCCATTTTCTTGAGTTTGAAATAGGAAATGGAAGAAAAGATCGTAACAGTTAAGGATTTGTAAAAGAAATAGATATCAAACCCGAGGATAAAGTACGCAACAATTGCGGGATGAAAAAAAGAAAGCCAAACAGGAAGAGTAATAATTGCCCAGGCAAGCAGCGGTAGAGCTATCTCAACGAGTCGTTCCATCTTTTGGGGATACTTATGGAAAAGTTGCTGCATACAGTCACAATTGTAGCACAAAAAGGAGTTTAGTTCAGCCTAAATAGCGCGTTCGCGTTTGCTAGAGTTTCACTTGCAATCGCTTCTAAGGAAGTATTTTTAAGATGTGCGATTTCCTTTGCAACGAGTCGAACATTTTTGGGTGAATTTCTCTGTCCACGATAGGGAACAGGTGTAAGAAATGGAGAGTCTGTTTCAAGAAGGATTCGATCAAGTGGTGTTTCTTTCGCAAGATCTGGCAGTCTATCGTTAAAGGTTATCATTCCGTTGAATCCTATGTATAATCCAAGATCTAGAACTTTTTTCAAATATACTTTTCCACCTTCAAAACAATGAGATACTCCACGCAGATCTGATTTGCTGTATGAGGAGAGTATATCTATATAGTCATCCCATGCATCTCGACAGTGGAGGATAAGGGGAAGACTGTGTTCAAGCGCAAGTTCAATTTCAAGTTTTAATAATTCCTGTTGCTGTGTTTTTTTCCCAGTAGCATCTTCATTTTTATAGAGATGATAATCCAATCCCACCTCTCCAATTGCAGTGATCTGATACTTATTTAACATCTTTTTCATTTCAAGTTTGACGTCATACAAATCTGTGAATTTGTTTGCGTGATAGGGGTGGATACCAATGGTTGCAAAACAAAGACCAGGATATTGCTGGGAGATAAGAACCGCCTTCGCAGACGTAAACATATCAAATCCAGGGACAATCATTTTCTTAATACCCGCTTTTTTACACGAAGTGATTACTTTAGGAAGATCATCATCGTACTGTTTGGAATTTATATGGCAGTGAGTATCTACAAATGACAGCATATTATTTAAGTCGAGGAAATAATATGGTCTGGGTTTCAATGGTTTTGGCAGTAAACTGCTCAACTATTTTTCGGGAAGTTTCAGGTAGAAACGGTTGTAATAAATGTGCAACCTCAAGAAGACTGACGATAAGTGGGTGAAGGACAGTATCAAGAGCGGTATCCTTCAGTTCCCATGGCTTATCAGCATCAATTTTGCGATTTGTTTGAGAAATAATATCCCAGATTATGGTAAGAGCGTCATTAAAGCGATACTCTTCAACTGCTTGCACATATTTAGGATGAGTCTTGAGTACGAAGTCTTGCTGAGTATTTTTCACATTATATTTCTTGCCACGAGCAAGCCTCCCAACACGAGCAACAAGATTACCTAAGTTGTTTGCAAGATCTGCGTTATACACTTCTTTAAAACGCCGCTCTGAAAAATCGCCATCTGTATATGAGGGAATCTCTCGAAGTAGATAGTATCGGACTGGGTCGGTACCGTAAACTTCAATGAGTTTCATCGGATCAACTACATTTCCGATGGTTTTGGACATTTTCTGTCCATCAACTGTCAAATATCCATGAGCAAATAAGGCCTTAGGGAGTTTAAGTTTTGCAGACTTTAGAATTGCGGGCCAATATACGGCATGAAATCGAAGAATTCCTTTCCCGATAATCATCACGTCTTGTGGGGCAATTGCCTTATACATTTTTTCATCCCATGAGAATCCAATACCTGTCTGGTAGATATTCAGTGCATCAAACCAGACGTACATAATCTGCTTGGGATCAGATGGAACAGGAACGCCCCAGTTTTTTGCTCTGGTGGTACTTCTGGAAATTGAGAAGTCCTCAAGTCCACGGCGAATAAAAGCAAGCGCCTCATTTTTTCTAATAGTGGGTATGATTTCAAGGTTGTCGCTACTGATAAGTTCTTCAAGAAATTTCTGATATTTCGAAAGGCGGAAGAAGTAATTTTCTTCCGTTACTTCATCTAGTTTTTTGCCGGGATGTTCAAAACATTCACCGTTTTGGTCTAGTTCGTCTTTCGTATAGAAAGTTTCGCATCCTACACAATAGAGTCCTGTATATGATTTCTTATAAATATCTCCATTCATCTGACAAAGTTCCCATAGTTTTTGGGATGAAGGAAAGTGATGATTAGTATCAGTTCCTCGTTGCCAGATATCAAACTCCACTGACAATGATTTAGCTAAGTCTAAAAATTCTTGCTGATGAATGTCACAAAAAGATTGTGGGTCTTTCCCATTTTTCTCTGCAGCTTGAACAATTTTAAGAGCGTTTTCATCCGCACCACAAAGATATGTAACCTTTTCTCCAAGTTGACGATGAAAACGTGCAGTGACGTCAGCGTAAATAAATTCCTGCGCATGCCCAATGTGAGGTTTCGCATTGACGTATGGTATTGCTGAAGTAATGTAGAATTTTTTCATTGTGGCTTATTATAACAGGCTGTCAAAGTTTACGAAAATAATAGACCGATACTAAAAACAGACCGAGTAAAATAAGAAGGTTCACGCTGGTATCGATTTTAAACTGTCGAAGAAAAACAACCATCAAACCAAGGAGAGAATACACGATAGCTTGATTTCTAGAAACTATGATTCGAAGTGCGCTTACAAAAATAGAGTAGAGAAGTCCGTAAAATAGAAGATATGAAGCCACATGTTCGGGAGGTATGAAATAGACATATAAACCAAAAAGTACAAGGAAAAAAACTACACGAAGAGCTCGTATTTGGTTCGTAACAATATAAATTCTTTTACGCATTCGTATTTCCATTGTACGATCTGTAGTGATAGAATGGAACCTGCTCTCAAGATCAAAATCACCAGTCTATGAATCAGGAAATACTCATTATTTTATTTCTTATACTCGCAGGTTTTGTCATTTTGGGATATCTTTTTCGAAAATGGATACGTGAGTATTCCGAAAGACAAAGGCCGTCAGATGAATTGGTAGAATGGCTCAAAAGTACAAATAGTAGGCTCGATTCTTCCTCTAAAGCGCTCAATGAGAGACTCGATAAAGCAGCACAGGTTATTGGTGCAGTGCAAAAAAACATCGGGGAAATGAGTGAGATTGGGCGAGGAATGAAAGAACTTCAAGAATTTCTTCGTAGCCCAAAACTTCGGGGAAATATAGGGGAACAAATTCTAAAAGAGCTCCTTGGTCAGATGCTTCCAAAGCAAACATTTCAATTACAGTACAGATTCAAGTCTGGTGTCATTGTGGATGCTGCGATCAAAACAACAAACGGTATTATTCCTATTGATTCAAAATTTCCACTCGAGAATTTTAGAAAAATAATCTCTGCCCAGACTGATACTGATCGAAAAGTTGGTCATCATGATTTTGAAAAAGATGTAAAAATCCATATCCAAGATATTTCAAAAAAATACATTCTTACTGATGAGGGAACAATCGATTATGCCCTGATGTATATACCCAGTGAGGCAATCTATTATGAAATCGTCAATAATCCCGCACTGTTTGATTTTTCGACATCACGAAGAGTACTTCCTGTTTCTCCCATGACTCTGTATGCATATCTGCGGGCAATTCTTATGTCATTTGAAGGTCAAAAAATAGAGACACAGGCAAAAGAAATACTTCGCACAATTCGATCAATGCAAAAAGATTACCAGAAGGTCGAGGAGAATATGAACATTCTCCAGCGACATATTACCAATGCATACAATCAAATGAATAACGTCTCTACAAGCTTCACTCATCTAGGACAAAAATTTCCATCATCATCTCTTATAGATCAGGAGAAAAAAATTGAAATAAATCAGTTGGAGATGAATGAGACTCAATGAGAAAAATCGTAAAAGAAAATAGTTTAAACAAAGAACAACAAGCGGCGGTACAGTTTGGGAAGGGTCCTCTTTTAATTATCGCAGGGGCAGGAACAGGTAAAACAACAGTCATAACAGAGCGAATTAAATACCTTATTACCCATAACGTAGTAAAGCCCTCAGAAATACTTGCTCTTACCTTCACCCAAAAAGCTGCAAAAGAGATGGAAGAACGGGTGGATGTTCTTCTACCATATGGATACACCCAGATGTGGATTTCAACATTCCATTCTTTTTGTGATCGGGTGATCAGGCAAGAAGCGATACATATAGGTATTTCTCCCTCCTACCGTCTGATTTCAGATACGGATGCGACGCTATTTCTTAAGAAAAATCTTTTTAAATTTAATTTGAAATACTTTCGGCCTTTGGGAAACCCAACCAAATTTATAGGGGGAATGCTCAAACATTTTTCAAGACTACAAGATGAGGATATTACACCGAAGGAATACCTTCGCTTCGCAAATGCGCATCTTAAAACATTCAAAAACAGCGAACCAGAGGAAAAAATTGAGTTAGAAAAGAATCTGGAACTTGCACAAGCATATAAAACCTATGAAGAAATGAAACTGAAAGAGGGATTGATGGATTATGCAGATCTTATTTCAAAAACCCTCTATTTGTTCCGCAAAAGAAAAAATATTTTACATACGTATCAACAACAATTTCGTTATTTTCTTGTTGATGAATTTCAGGATACAAACGTTGCTCAAAATGAATTACTCCTTCTTCTAGCTGGGAAAAAACCAAACCTGACTGTCGTAGCTGATGATGACCAGTCAATCTATAAGTTTCGTGGTGCAGCTGTGTCTAACGTGATTTCGTTTCGTAAGAATTATCCAAAAGTAAAACTGATTGTATTAACAAAAAATTATAGATCCACTCAAGAAATACTGGATAGGTCATACGATCTCATTACTAAAAATAATCCTGACCGACTGGAAGTAAAAGAAGGGATTAAGAAAAAGCTTTCAGCAATAAAAAAAACAAAAGGTGAACCAGTTTCTTTTTTCTATCTTGATCGTGGAGAAAATGAAGCAGATAAAGTGGTGAAAGAAATCCAATACCTTGAAGAACATGCACTAGATAGCGCTGGTGAGAAGCTGTATACCTTTCGAGATTTTGCCATTCTTATTCGTGCAAATAGTGCTGCTGAACCATTTGTCCGAGCTCTCCTTCGAAGGAGTATTCCATTTCAATTCCTAGGACCAGGACAGCTTTTCCGCCAGCCGGAAATAAAAGACCTCATTTGTTATCTGCAGGTACTTGATCATTTTGATGACACGATTGCGCTGTACCGGGTTCTTGCAATGGAATATTTTGAGATCTCAATTCGAGATTTGGCAGCTATCTCAAACATGTGTAGACGATACAACTTAAGTCTTTTTGAGGCCTGCGAAGCGGTGACCGGGTTAACACTTCTTGATAATGTAATTCTCCCGAATGTTTCCTCTGACACGAAAGAAAAGGTAAAGAAAGTGATCGAGATGATCATTCGTCATCTTACATTCATTCCGCATGAGTCAGCCGGGCAAATTCTCTACTATTTCTTAGAGGATACCGGGATGATAAAAAATATTCTAGATTACAAACTTCCGCTTGATGAAAAAAAAGCGAACAATATTTCTAAATTATTTGCTAAGCTAAAATCCTATGAGATGGATCACGAAGACGCAAGCGTAAAGACGATCCTAGATTGGATCGCATTATCAATGGAGTTGGGAGAATCTCCCCTTGCCTCAGATACTGACTGGTCAGCGAATAACGCGGTAAACATACTGACTGTACATAGTGCAAAAGGTTTAGAATTTAAAGTTGTATTTATGGTGAATCTAGTGTCACAGCGATTTCCCACCGTTGAAAAAAGGGAGCAGATTCCTATTCCCGAACAACTTATCAAGGAAGTGTTACCCGTTGGAGATTTTCACGAACAGGAAGAAAGACGACTTTTCTATGTAGGAATGACAAGAGCTCGCGAGCGACTATATTTCACTGCGGCGAATTATTATGGTGAAGGAAAAAGAGAAAAAAAAGTATCTCCATTTGTTTCTGAGGCGATAGGTGAAGATATCGTACTTTCTACAACAGCCCAAAAGTCACATAACCAATTATCTCTTCTTGAGTGGCAGAAAAAAGAACTACCGAAATCAAAACAAACTCCATCTTCGCATACTCTCACCTATATTTCCTATTCTCAGCTTGACTCATTTCGGGTCTGTCCACTTCATTATAAATTGCATTACATTCTCAATATTCCTCCCCCTACTTCTCCTGCACTTTCGTTCGGATCCAGTATTCATAATAGTTTGAAAGACTTTTATACAATAATCAAAACTGGAGAAAAGCCAACAAAAAAATTGTTATTTGATCTGTTGCAAAAGAACTGGATCAGAGAGGGATATACAAGTAAAAAATACGAAAGTGAAATGATAAAGCGTGGAAGAAATTATTTGGAAAGTTATCTCCACATAGGGTTTGATCCAAAAGTTAAAACAATCGCAGTAGAACAGCCATTTATGTTTCCTTTAAAGATACATGACAGAACGATAAAAATAGGGGGTAAAATAGATAGGATAGATGATCTAGGGCAAGGCCTTATTGAAATTGTAGATTATAAAACTGGAAGAATTCCAACACAACGTCAGGTGGATACGAATCTACAGCTTTCTATTTACGCGCTTGCTGCATCTGAGATAAAAGAGAAACCTTTTGCAAGAACACCCGAGAATATTCGCTTATCGTTGTATTATTTTGATAGTCAAGAAAAGATAACAACGACCAGATCCTCAGAGCAACTTATGTCAGAGAAACAAATCATAGGGGAGTGGGTACAAAAAATAGAAGCTTCACGCTTTACCTGTAGTGGAAACATTCTCTGTACATCATGTGAGTACAAGATGTTTTGTGGGATATATAATATGGAATAGAGCTATGGATACTGAATCAAAAATTCGCCACTTACAGGAAGAGATCGTGATGATTAAAAAGAGAAATGTGAGAGTCGAGAGTGAAAAAGCGTGGGAAAAAAGCTGGATAAGAAGGGGATTGATATGCCTGTTTACCTACATTGTCGTCGTACTATTTTTTCGCTCTATTGGCACGAGCGATTATTTTATCAATGCCTTCATTCCAGTTATCGGATACATTCTTTCCACTCTCTCAATACCAGTAATTAAAAAATGGTGGATTACTAAGAAATTTAATATAAAGGAGACAGTATGATTGGTCTATCACAGCTTAACAGCTATTTGGATGAGTTGATGATGTATGACAAAAAGCTAAACCTGCAAAAGATTGACCCAATAATGACAAATGGAATTATGGTGAAAGGAAAAGAGACAATCAAAAAAATAGGATTTGGTGTCTCTGCTTCGCTTGGGTTTTTCCAAAAAGCAAAACAAACAAACTGCGATGCACTCATTGTCCATCACACATTTAATTATCCAACAACCAACAGGTATGATGAGATTTTCCAAAAAAG
>CAZYQZ010000042.1:0-4536 GCA_964649915.1 uncultured Gammaproteobacteria bacterium
GTATCTATCACTCTTTGATGAAGAAGTTGAGGAAGATCTTGCAAGAATTGATAACATTAAGGAACTGAGATCTGTTGCAACTGAGTTTGAGAATCTTACGACATTTCTTGAAAATGTTAGCCTCGTCGAACGGGAATATGTGCCCAAAAATCCAGAGATTGGTAAACAAGAAAACGCTGTAACACTCATGACTCTTCATGCAGTCAAAGGACTTGAGTTTCCCGTTGTCTTTATGGTTGGAATGGAAGAGGGATTATTTCCTCATTCTCGTTCTCTTATGGAGAAAGACGCGATTGAGGAGGAACGTCGACTCTGCTATGTCGGAATAACACGAGCAATGAAAAAACTGTATCTTACCTTTGCACTGCGTCGTCTCTATTTCGGACAGAGAACCTCAAATGTTGTATCTCGATTTGTTGCTGATATACCGACTGACACAGTTGAGATGAATATAGTTACTGAAGAGTTCTTTTGATACTATAAAGAATAATGACACTTCGCACTGTTGAGTCTCATGAAAAAGAATCATTTGATAGAATAGCAAGCCACCCTCTCCAATCATGGGCTTGGGGAGAATTTCGCAAATCAACTGGAATCGATGTCCTTCGTTTGGGTAGATTTGAAGGAACAACACTCAAAGAAGTTGCTCAAATAACATTTCATCCTCTTCCTCACCTACCTTACACAATAGGCTATTTTCCAAAAGGCAATCTTCCAACTCCTGGGATGCTTGAGAAAATTATTTCAGAAGGGAAGAAACGAAACTGTATTTTTATCAAGTTTGAGCCTAATTTAAAAAAAGAACAGCAGAAAGAATTTGTTGAAGCCATCTCTTCATTTCAACTCGTAAAGTCTGCGTATCCATTATTTACCAAGTACACCTTTATCCTTCCTCTATCACCCACTGAAGAGGAACTCCTTAAAGGAATGCATCCTAAAACACGGTATAACATCCGAATTGCGCAAAAGCATGATGTGAAAGTAGAAGAAGGTGATTCCAAAGAACAATTTGAAGAATATCTGCGATTAACATTTGAGACAACGAAACGTCAGAACTTCTTTGCTCACAATAGAGACTATCACAGGAAAATGTGGGAGAAGTTAAAGCAATCAGGAGTCTCACATCTTTTTACTGCTACATATCAAGGCAAAGTGCTTGTTGCGTGGATTGTCTTTCTTTTTAATAACACGCTCTATTATCCATATGGGGCATCTTCCTCTGAGTCTCGTCAGGTGATGGCATCAAATCTCATGATGTGGGAAGTTATTAAATGGGGCAAAAAGAATGGTGCACGGGAGTTTGATATGTGGGGAGCACTCAGTAGCGATCCTGACCCCACTGATTCATGGTTTGGATTTCACCGGTTTAAACAAGGGTATGGAGCAATACATACTGAGTACGTTGGTAGTTTTGATCTTGTCATTCAACCACTTTTTTATCAGATGTATAAACTTCTCTACCAGATCCGCAGTCTTTTTCTTTTCGTGAAAAGTCGCATATAAGATATATGGACTACATACTATGACTAGTCCTGATATTCGGCAATCCCCTGAGTATGCTCAATTTATGACTGATCTGGGATGGAAAGTAGAAAAAATTGGACTCTCATTTGCATATATTCGCACTTTTCCATTTCTTGGCTCATTTGTAAAAATCCAAAGGATTTCAACTCTTATCCCGTTTGAAGAAATTGAAAAACTACGAAAAAAGTATCAGGTAAAGAAGCTGGTCATAACTCCATTGCTGACTTCACTGCCGGTTATGGTAGGTGAGAGCTTTACTCGCTTCGGATATAGAATGGATACGCAGCCTTCAACTCCCACCAAGACAATCCATATTGATCTTCGTCCTTCGTATCGAACAATATTCGCAACGTTTACCCCAGAGAAACGTCGTGCAGTACGAAGAGCCATCAAACATCAGATCCGCGTTGTACCTTCACAGAACATACAGGAATTCGCCCGTCTTAAAAGAAAACAAAATGGAATCTTAGGATTTCTTCTGACAAAAGAGATTATTACTCTGTGGAAGAATTTTAGAAATAAAAAAGCCGTGCTTCTTCTCGCTTATAAGGATGATGTGCTTCTTTCAGGAGTACTACTTCTTTTTCATGGAAAAACCGCATATTACTGGTATGCCGTGTCAACAAGTCTCGGGAAAAAACTCTTTGCCCCAACTCTGCTTGCCAATGATGCTATTAAGACTGCAAAAAAACGTGGCGCTACAGTATTTGAATTTGAAGGAATATATGATGCACGGTATCCGATTGTTACTTCATCATGGAAAGGATTTAGCAAATTTAAATCCGGCTTTGGAGGAAAAGAGATTGAGTATGTCGGATCGTTTAAAAAGTAGTGTTTATTTTTCCAAAACAACTTTTCGAAAAACGAGTCCTGCACTAATTGCTGCCGCAAACTGGCTTAAGACATAGATAAGCCATGGCTGCAGATGAGTAGAAATATTAGCAAAATCCAAAAGCATACTTCCTGTTGCAATCGCTGGGTTATACACTCCACCAGATATTGTTCCTCCAGCAAATGCCCCAGCCATGACCGTGAGTCCAATGGCAAGACCGAAGTATTGATTGTTTTTTGATTTGTCTGAGGTAGCAACATGAAGAACGACACTGCACAGAGCAAAGGTAAAAAGAAACTCCATCAGAACTACATGAAGAGTGAGAGCGTCACCACTTGCGCTTGGCACAAACATTGATTGTTTTAATATCATGTATGCTGCAGAAGCAGTAAGTGCTCCCAGTACCTGAGATATGATATATTTCTTTGCTTCAATCTTCTCTATTTTTCCTCGAACCAGAACCGCGATTGTTACCGCTGGGTTATAGTGTGCCCCTGAAATATATCCACCCATGTAGATCATGGCGATAAGCACAGCTCCAATTGCAAGAGGATTTCCGGTAAGGGCAACAGTGAGAGTAAGAAAAAAGGTTCCGATAAACTCGATGATATATTTATTCATAATTACCCACATTGTAACGAGAGATTTTATATCTTGTCAATATACTCACAATATTCCTCTCTTTACATTTTCCCTTTGATATTTCAAAATAGGAAAATATGACAAACGATCCAAAAGCAGATGAGAAATGTCCCAAGTGCGGCAATCCACTCTCCGAAATTATCACAACAGCAAGCGGAAAAAAACTTCAGCGATGTAGCACAGGTCGTTGGGATGCGCAGGAAAGAAAGAATGTTGGTTGTACCTATGTAAAATGGTTAACAGTTGACCCTGTGACTCTTGATGAGAAATGTCCCAAGTGCGGCAATCCCCTCGTTCTGGCAGTGACTCGTTTCGGCAAGAAAATGAAGAAATGTTCTACAGGTGGATGGGATAAAGAGAAGAGACAAGCCACAGGATGTGACTATGTCGAATGGATAAATGGAACAACCGAGCCACTTGATGAAGTATGTCCAGAGTGCGGTGAGAAACTTGTTCTTTTTACTACCTCCAGCGGAAAGAAAATGAAGAAGTGTTCAACAGCTGGATGGGATAAAGAGAAGAGACAAGCCACAGGATGTACCTACGTGTATTGGCTTAAGCCAGGTGAATATACAGGTGGGCCACAAGCGGATGAACAACCACCTCCACCAGATGAGCCTCCAAGTGAATAGTACCATACGTATTTGATACAATACGTGTCTATGAAGTCCTTCTGGAAAGATCTTCCCCGCCCATTTTTTGCCCTCGCGCCTATGGAAGACGTAACCGATACTGTGTTTCGTCGCATGGTAATCTCATGTGGCAAACCTGATGTCTTCTTTACTGAATTTACAAACGTCGAGGGAATTCTCTCTCATGCCAAAGATGCCGTCATCCACCGTCTTGTCTACACAGATAGGGAACGCCCCCTTATTGCACAAATATGGGGAGACACTCCAGAACATTTTACTGCAGTTGCCAAACTTCTTGTTGGAATGGGATTTGATGGAATCGATATCAACATGGGTTGTCCAGAGAATAAGATTGTAAAAAAGGGATCATGTTCAGGACTTATTAAGAATCCAAAACGAGCTTTGGAAATTATCGAAGCAACTCGCGCTGGTGCAGGAGATCTACCGGTAAGTGTCAAAACAAGACTTGGATATAACACGATTGCAATTGAGGAGTGGATTGGATTTTTACTTTCTCAGAAGCTGGATGCACTCACCGTCCATCTTCGAACACGAAGTGAGATGTCCAAGTGTCCCGCCCACTGGGAGGAGATGGGAAATATTATTACCTTAAGAGATAAGATTAGCCCTGAAACTGTTGTGATCGGAAATGGGGATATTCTACGTTATACAGAGGGAGTGAAGAAACATACAGAATATGGTGTTGATGGTCTTATGATTGGACGAGGAATTTTCCATGATATTTTTCTTTTCTCAAAAAATAAATCAATTACTGAGTGCAGTGTGAAAGAAAGGTTAGAGCTTCTGACAACACATATTAATCTCTATAGAGAAAGATGGGGAGACGAACGACACTTTGATATTATGCGAAAGTTTTACAAAGTATATCTGAATGGGTTTGAGGGA
>CAZYQZ010000042.1:4546-8456 GCA_964649915.1 uncultured Gammaproteobacteria bacterium
TCCCAGATGCGACTATCATTGATGGAGTTTAACGATGCGCGGTCAACCCTTGAGAAAATCTCCCAACTTATTGAAGTCGCTTCCTAGTAGCTTATTTGCTGGTAGAGTTGCATCTGTGAATTCATTTGTTTACCAATCATTGATACAGCAGCAAAACTCAGCCAGACACTGATAATAAGTGAGAGTGCAGTGAGAACAATGGCAGCAATTCCGATCTTCTTTGACGCATCATCGTGTTGCTTAAGATACTTATATCCCCACCAGAATCCAATTGGAGGAAGAAGAATGCTGCCAAAATATACATAGATTTGTCGTGCCAGCGATGTTGAGATTCCATCATCTTTCAGTTTTTTACCACAATGGAAACAGAAATATCCAGCGATCGGAACAACGGTGTGACAATGAGGACAGATAATACTTGTTGCCGCATCCATATACTTCTAGTGTACCATTTCTATATAATGGATACCGATATATGACACAGGATGAAGCGCTATCAATAATGAAAATGGGATATAACATTTTCTTAACCGGGTTTCCTGGAACCGGTAAGACTCATGTTCTTCGCTCATATATCGAATATCTTCAAAAAAAACATGTCACAGTTGGTATTACCGCTTCTACAGGAATTGCGGCAACTCATATAGATGGTGTAACAGTTGATTCTTGGTCTGGTATTGGTATACGTGACATGCTTACCCAAGAGGATCTCACAGCAATGCGGGAGAAGCATCATCTCTATACTCGTATTTTCCGTGCAAAGGTTCTTATTATCGATGAAATATCCATGATTTCTGCAAACCGTCTTACACTTCTTGATGAAGTGACACGCTACATTAGAAAATCCAGCAAACCTCTTGGTGGTCTTCAAGTTGTGTTCTCTGGAGATCTTTTTCAACTTCCTCCAGTGTCGCGGGATCGAAGTACTGTGGATTTTATTTTTCACTCCCCCGTCTGGGAAAAACTCGATCTTAAGATCTGTTATTTAACACAGTCCTATCGGCATACAGAAAGTGGGCTAAAAAATATTCTCACATCCATTCGCCAGTCACAAGTTTCCCAGGGAACAATTGACGTCTTAAATGAAAGACTTGCAAAAAAGCCTCATAGATTTCTTACACCGGCCCGCCTCTATACTCATAATGTCGACGTTGATCAAATTAATCAAAAAGAGTTAAGTTTACTTCCGGATGAGATTCACGAGTACCGCATGACATCTTTAGGAAATGACGTGTTGATCCAGAATATGAAGCGCGCCTGTCTTGCGCCTGAAATATTACAACTGAAGAAAGGTGCACAGGTCATGTTTGTTCGTAATAACTATGAACTGGGATATGTGAACGGCACGATGGGAAAGGTTGTTTCTTTTACTGAGAATGATGACCCGATTGTAGAGCTGGAAAGTCGAAAACAAGTAACCGTCTCACTAGCCCACTGGACGATCATGGAAGATGAAAAAATTATTGCCCAACTCACCCAGATCCCCCTTCGCCTTGCCTGGGCAATAACTGTACACAAGAGCCAGGGAATGACTCTTGATAGTGCGATCATTGATTTAAGTAAATCATTTATTCAAGGTATGGGATACGTTGCACTCTCCCGAGTGAAAGATCTTGATGGACTCTTTCTGGAAGGATTTAACCAGCTTTCCTTAGAGGTAAACCCAGAGATTGCACAGATTGATGGATATCTTCAGGAAATGTCACAGAGGATAGCCCATGATTTGTTGAAAATGAATGTATTAAAGAAGTGGATGAAAAAAAGGAAGTTTATGTATACAATTACCAAAGATTACGCCTATGCTAAGAAACACGTATCTCACAAAAGACGGTCTTAAGAAGTTCCAAGTGGAATTTGAGGAATTAACCAAGCGACGAGTTGGAGCTGTGCTTGAACTCCAGCGTGCACGGGAAATGGGAGACCTGTCAGAGAATGGCGCCTATAAAGCAGCACGCTTTGAGGTAAGTGGAATTGATCGACGTCTTCGAAGACTCCACATTATTATAAGAACTGCCAAGGTCTTGGAGCCATCAACATCAGGAAACGTAGGATTTGGTAGAACATTTACGATAGATAACGGAAAATCGACAATGACATTTATGCTTGTAGGAAGTCTGGAGGCAGATCCAGCTCAGAAGAAAATCTCAATTGATAGCCCTTTAGGAAAGGCAATTTACGGGAAACACGAAGGTGACAGTTTTACTCTTTCTACACCCCAGTCTAGTATCCAGTACAAGATTGTGAAGATTTCCTAATAGGCGTTTATTTTACGTTCTCTTGTTCTATTTTCTCTTGGATGTACGGTGAAAAATATCCCGCGTATCTCTCTTGAACATCTTTTCTTTTCCAGTCAGCTGCAGTTATTTTTCCGCGGCAATACAGACTTTTACAATGACACACTCCCTCATCTGTATACCCCCACTCTTCATCCGCATCCCAAAGTGCGCTATCGAGGGTTATCTCTTCATATTTTTTTATTTCGCGTCTTGCAACCATAGTTACCTCATCTCGTAGACCACAGGTAGAATCACAAGAATGATTAAGAAGCTCATCTATGCATTCGGATATGACAGTTGATGGTATTCCTAAATAATGCGTGTCACTTATCGGAACAACCGTTGCAGGACGGAAGTCTTCATCTTTATACTCTGTTTTGGAAACAACACGACCACCCCAAATCATGACCATTTCACCCTTTTGTATATCAGCATTCGTAAATATCCCACGCCCATGAATCGCTGATTGTTTTATATACAACCGAGGATCAATCCATGTTTGAGGAAGATATTCTTTTTTCTTCATCTGACTTTTCCCATCTTGCATTGAAGGAGTATAATACAACTTACCTTTATGCGAAAGATTGTTTTTTACCTCATCGCAGTTCTTACAGCAATGACTTTACCAACTAGTGCTCACGGCGAGTCTTCGGTTGAAATAAATACTAATTCCAAGACCACGACGTCACAATCATCATCTGTAAAATCCACTACAGATGTTCATATAGAAATAAACGGAGAAACGAAAGATTTTCACTCAGATGGAAATGAGAATGTCGAATGGAAATCAGATGATGGGAAATCATCAGTAAAGATAAATAATACCAACGTTTCAAATACCAATACCTCACCCACCACCACTCCTTCTTCATCAGTGTCCGCAACACCGTTTATAAATACTGAATCTATCACCGGAAAAGTAGAGAAAAAGAGAAGTGATATTTTCTCTCAAATCCAAAAGAAAATAGACTTTCTCAACAACTGGACTTCGGAACTTCTGAAGAACTTGTTCCACTAATCTTTTTCAGCATCCATTCAGCATCCCAATATAGAATACAAACTCAAGGAGTGCTTAGTATGAAAAAATTATTATATTCTCTACCTCTTATATCGTTACTATTTCCGGCAGCGGCTTTTGCTGCCCCGTTTCTTCGTGGTGATCGGATGATGCCCCGGGGCGGAATGATGCCGTATGCGCCTCAACCTACCTCACATATGAGCGCTCTCTTTCTGGGGATTCACGCACTGTTTTTAATTCTTGTTTTTATCATTCTCGTTCTTTTTGCAGTCTATCTATGGAAGAAGATTCAAGAAGTTGATGAACACAGAGCGCGACACCTTCGTCATGATCATGAAGATGATCTTCGTGAGAGAAAAGGAAAAGAGAAGGAATAAATCTACTTCTTAGAAAAGCGTGGGCGAAGAACAAGGAGAACGACTGTGAGGTTGATAAGTACAAGATATAAAGGATAGGAAATCTCATGTATCGTCCACACCTTCACAGCGAGTAAATTCAGTGTAGCGGCTATCGTATCAAGAGCAAAGAATACCCAGTTTTCTGTATGTGGTAACCTGTACGTTTTAAGAAGTGTGGGAATCATTCCAACAATATCAGAAAGAATTGATGCGTAGAG
>CAZYQZ010000043.1:0-8345 GCA_964649915.1 uncultured Gammaproteobacteria bacterium
GTCATGTATAGTCTAGGGTAGAAAGGAATAAATATGATAGATCCAAAAACTGCACGAAATCCTCAAGGATATCCTGAGCCGAAGCCCCCAGAGATACATATGCCAGATCCTCCACCCGATCCCAATGATAGGGACGAAAGTGAGACGAATCCTCCTCCACCGACACGGGATAAAGACCTTGACGATGTTACTAAATCAATTACTGGTCCATAATCGGCCTGAATTCATTCCTCTTGGTAATACATACTATGCTTCTTGCAAAGTTATTTAACAAGACTACAATACAAGCTGAAAGGAGAATTGCATGATCGTATTATTAGCGACGATTGTATTTGGCCTTTTTTTTGGAATTTTTGCCACACAGAATACACAGGGAGTCACTCTCTATCTTGGATCTTATATTCTCCCAAACTTGCCTATTTTTTATATCGTTTTAGGTGCATTTTTTATTGGCGTGGCAAGCGCGTGGTTTCTTAGCTTATTTCATTCCTTTTCGACATTTTTTATCTTACGTCGCAAAGAAAATACAATACGGGAATTGAAGAAAACTACTGGAGAGCTGATTCGACGAGTGCATCAGTTGGAGATAGAAAATGTCAAAACGAAGGATCCTGCTGCTAAAAAGATCGATGAAGATGCATTATGATGCCGTTTCTTTTATCAGTCTGGAAAAAACTTCCCTTCTCCAAAGCCTCACAACTGAGAATCATGAGACTTTTTCATAATCAGTTTCTTGTCGCAGTAAGTGGTGTTATTTTTAATGAACGCGACGAAATTCTTCTCTTTAAGCATAGTTACCGAGATAATCCATGGGGACTTCCAGGGGGATATCTACAAGCTGGCGAACATCCGAAAGAGGGATTAGAGCGAGAAATTGAAGAAGAATCCGGATTAATTATTAGTATTGAAGATAAATTGAAAATCAGAACTGACCGAGAAACTGCTCGTATTGAGATATGCTATACAGGCACATTCTTAGGCGGTGATTTTCATCCCTCCGCTGAGGTTGAATCCTACCACTTTTATTCATTTGACTCTCTTCCCCTTCTTTCTTCAAAGAATAGTTTGCTTCTTATCCAAAAAGCCATCGAAGAACGGAAACTGATGAAAAAAACAACCATGACTACTTTTCCTAATACACTAAAGACGTCGTGGATGAATTTGTGGGAATAAATAAATTACCGTAAGACCCAGTGCTTACCATCCTTTTCAAGGAGATCGTCTGCTTCTTTTGGACCCCATGTACCGGAGGTGTAGAAATAGAGGGATTTTCCCTTATTTAATTCCCAATTTTTCATAATGGGGTGAATGATTCTCCACGCCTGTTCCATCTCATCACTGCGGTTAAAAAGCATTTGATCACCCTTAAACACTTCCTCCAGCACATTTTCATACGCGTCAGTAACTTCATCGTCAGAAAAGCTTTCCCGATAATGAAACTTCATGTCGACACTTTTGAGTTTAAATTCATGCCCGGGTTTTTTGATAATAAACCGTACACCAATTCCCTCATTCGGTGAGACACGAAGTGTGAGAATATTTCCATCCTCCGGACAACCAACTTCTTTGAAAAGGACATGGCACGACTGCTTAAACACTATAGATATCTCGGCTACATCCTTATGTAGTCTTTTTCCTGTACGAAGATACCACGGTACGCCAGCCCACCTGGATGTATCTAAAAACACCTTCATTGCAACGTACGTTTCTGTCATCGAATTGGGATCTACTTTCTCTTCTTCTCGATAGCCTACATACTCATTTGTGTGCTCTTGTGGATCCTTCGTAGACACTTTAACGTACTGCCCGCGTACTACCTGACTCTCTACATACTTTGGATCAAGAGATTGGATTGAGCGCATAGCATGCATACGACTATCACGTACTGCTGCTGCGCTGAAGCTTTGGGGCTGTTCCATCGCAACAAGAGAGAGCATTGAAAGCATATGATTTTGCATCACATCGCGCATCGCGCCTACCCCTTCATAGAATCCAATCCGCCCAGATACACCTCCTGTCTCTGTCATAGTGATTTGGACATGGTCAATATAGTCTTTGTTCCATATCGGCTCAAATATGCCGTTTGCAAACCGGAAGGCTATGATGTTTTGAATCGCTTCTTTCCCTAGGTAATGATCAATTCTATATATCTGCTTTTCTTCGAAAGCTTTTGACAGAAGGGTTTCTAGACTTCTTGCATGCTGGGCATCTTTTCCAAATGGTTTTTCAACTAATATTCTTGCGAAGTTTTCTCCAGTCTTATCTGTGCTTCTTGCTATTTTTGATGAATGAAGTTGTTCAATAATCTGTGCGTAATTATCTGGAGGTGTTGCAAGATAAAAATATCGCTTCACAGGAGTTTTATTTGCACTATCAAATGAATCGAGCCGTTTGGAAAGGGCTGTATAAAGTGCTTGATCTTCAAAAAGACCTTTCTGATACGTGATATTTTGAGCAAGAAACCTCCATGCACCCTCATTGAGATGATAACTACTCGAAGACTTGACGATAGCTTCGTGTAGATAGTTTCGAAAGGCCGTATCATCCATATCACGCCTCCCTACTCCAATTATTGAGAATTTCTCTGGTAAGAATCCTTCTGAGAGAAGTTTGTAGAGAGCGGGCATGAGTTTCTTTTTCGTAAGATCCCCAGTAGCACCAAAGATAACCAGGACAAAAGGTGAGTCAAGGTGCTTCATACCAGACAACTATACCAGAAACATATAAAGGTGAAAAGAAAGATCTCGGTTAATAATCTTCCACATCAGTCGGTGCAAAATTTTGCATTATCACAGGTGTCAATGGAAACATGAATACTTTTGTCTGATGCGGTGCAAGATCGACATATATTGTGGTTTTTCCTTTTTCAAATCTTCGTGTTCTCCCCTCGCCTATTACCTTCGCCTCCACATCTTGTTCCAGTCTGGGAATAGTAACTTCTACATTTTGGGCAGGATTATCATTTTTAAGATTGGCAATAATAAGATAATAATTCGCCTTATTCTTCGCCGCATCTCTGGTATAAAAGGAAGAAACATCTACGTTCGCATTGGAGGATGCTACATGCTTTGTGTTACTTCTTGCTGAAGGATCCATAAAATCTCGCAAAACTCCTTCATTTTTGATTTCCGCAATAACGTGTGTAATATCATTTCTTGCCCGTGTATACTCTGGATCGCTCGTTGGATTGGCATAAAACCATAATCCTCGTGTCTGATGCCCAAGTGCTACATAGACCATAGAGCGAATTTCGTTAAAGCTTGGCCGGTAATGTTCATAGACTGCCTCATCATAGGCACCGATATCCTGATATTGGAGAAGTGCTATCACTGGTTTCTTTTTTCCCGTTGCAGATCGTACCTCTTGTCTAAAATATTCCATAGTACCAATAAGCTGTTGAATATCGTCGCGCCTTGGTGGGACATATGCGTGAGAGGACCCCGTCTGTCCTGGTTTTAGTCTTGGAAAATATCCGCTTTCTGCACTGATAATATCAACGTTTGGATTAGTGAAGAACTCCAAAGATGCTTTTGTCGTATCTTTATAAAATCCAGCACACCGATATGGCGAGAGTTTACCAGCAAACTGAGTCTGCAATTCCCATACCGTTTTTCCCTTATTATCTACTCTCTTTTCAGCTTCACAGTGGAGATTATCTGCTCCAGCCACAATTTTAGA
The DNA here is from genome assembly GCA_964649915.1 of uncultured Gammaproteobacteria bacterium. Classification (GTDB taxonomy): domain Bacteria; phylum Patescibacteriota; class Microgenomatia; order 2-02-FULL-39-11; family 2-02-FULL-39-11; genus CAZYQZ01. Next base: position 3,679 of record CAZYQZ010000043.1, read on the forward strand.
TTGGTCCGCTTTCTTGATGCGATCTAAAATGTCATAATACCGTTTATCCCGACTAGACATCGCGTTTCCTGGTTCATCAAAATAGAATCCATGTACGCGATAGTCCTTAATTTCTTCGAGGAAATCGGAAGCACCGGCAACACCCGGGTCTTTCAAATCGCTATAATAATCAGGATTACAATAGTTACATGCAGCTTTTGGCGGTGCAGAGGAGGAATCCATATACGGACATAGTGTGTTTAACTTCGTGCACGTGACACATCGTCCAGCTTGACCATTCACTCCATCGCTTTGATCAAGTCCTGATCCTGTCGAACATGTAAAACTTTGCATCGCGTCACCATAAGGCGTAGCAAATACCATATCATATCCTGCTGTGCCAGTCTTAAAAAGCTCATCAAGATTCGATCCGTTTTCCCAACGTCCTGACAGAACTCCTTTGAAGTTACCTCCATTTTCTTTTGGCCACCCTATCGGAAATACTTTTTGCTCATTAATCATGACAAACCCCCTGACATCAAACGTAACTGAGTCCGAGATCGTGTTTGTGGCTATTGGTTTTTGAGAGATTTTGGGATTTTTAGTAATCACCTCTTTTATTGGAGTAACAACCACCGGCCCGGACAATAGAGAGCGCCCATTAGTTAACCTACTATCGGGTCTTAATTCTATCTGCGAAGGTGTAGCACCAAAAATTGTATGAAGTATTTCTCGAATATCCAGATGATTTCGAGCAATCACGACCGTACTGGTAACCGTGATTATCATTAAGGAGAGGATAATCACACTCAAGGTCTGACTTAGTCCTTGATTTGCTTTTACTCCTTTTCTACGTTTCATACTTTACTATTTTGTACTATTGGTACAACGAATCGTTCAATCATTTTCTCAATTACATTTTGATTTTTTTGAGCGGGAGTAGGTTCTGGAATTCTTTTTTTATCAGATACTTCTAAGTAGAATTCCAGATAGCCCCGCGAGGTCGTCAGTCCAGGTGGTCGAATGAGAATGAATGTCCCGGTGAGCTCGTATAAGCCACCCACGACCCAGTCGCCGCAGGAGTAATCACAGGAATTCTCATTTTTAGCACATAACACTCCTTTTCCTGGATTATAGAGTCGTATCTCGCTACTTTGAGTAAGAAGCTTTGTAGACTCATCTTTGATGATCAAATCACGACTCGCTGCACAGCCACAGCAAGGAGCATCTTTTGCGCATGACTTCTCCTGATCACAAACGGACGGAGAATACACAACTCGTCCTTTTACTTGGATTATCTGATTTTCATATCCCAGAACTTGCGCAAGAATGTCACTGGGTGAATTGCCTTGCAAAGAATCTATTGATACCTTCTGTTGGGGAATATATCGTTCGTCTTTAGGTGAGGTAAGATCAAACAGTGTAAGTCCGATCAAAATGAAGGCTGAGGGTACAAAGACAAAAATAATAATTTGTAGAAGCATCCGTTGTTGTTTTTTCTTCTTCTCTTTGGAGACGGGCATACCCCTATTACATAGCAAAGGATAGAAAAATTCAACTTTTCGTCTTTATGATATTCAATTACATTCGAGCACTCTCAAAACAACGATTCAGTTTTTGAACATCAATTTGTTTTTGGATAAGTGGATCTTGGAATTGCTCTTGATAAAATCTCATCACTAGAGGCGACTCAATCGAATGAATAAGAGTATTGGTGCAAGACTTCACACTTACTGGTAATATCTTCGGAGTTGTTGATCGATCATAAATAACAAGCAGATCTCCAAGAGTGAAATATGTTTGATTAATATACGATGGCAGAGGAAGATCAAGAAGTACAGGAGTGTGAGACAAAACCTTCTCTACAGTAAGAATATAATCCCTTTCTTTTTTTTGTCGAATTGCATATTCTATAGCTTTCGCATGATATGAAGTCCACTGAAAGAATATCAAGGCAACAATACCAATGATAAAATGAAGCTTTATTTTTTCTGCCCACTTCATCCACAAAGGTGCTATGAGTAGTCCTAAAAGTATTATAAAAAAGAAAATTGAGGGATATGCATATCGCTCTGCTAACGCTTGTTTGAGTCCAAAATGTGAACGTATGAATCCTGCCCAAATATACGGGTAAAGTGTAAAAATAGAAACAATAAAAAGAAAAAGTGAGTGGACAGTATTCTCTTTTTTTCCAGATTCATCCCTTCTCCACCTTACTATCCTTTGTATCGTATACAGACCGATACCGACAAATGGTATAAAACTAACTATTGTACCCAAGAGATTTTCATTGGGTGGTTCAAACCCAGGAAGAAAAAGTCTTCCCACTACTCCCCGCCCTATCCCTACGATGATAAATCCACCATACACAAGTAAGAATTGAATGGGGTTTGCTACTTCAGGGAAAAAACCTTTTGCTTGTGTCGTAGAAAGGAGCGGACCCGCGATGTAACTTATGCTACCTACAAGAAGATATCCGATAATCGCGGAGGGTCGAATATTTTTCTCAGAAATCTTCGAATATATAGTCGTCACGATCGCAAATATTAGTCCCACGCCGATACCAAAATTGTATGAAAGGCCAGAAAAAATGATAGCAATCAGACTGTACCAATAATACTTTTGAATTTGCAGACGCATAAATCGCAGCCATGCAAGAAATCCTAATGCGAGAAATAGTAAAGCGACCGGAGAGCCGTTAAGCGTCTGGAAGACTTCCGTATAGGTTACGTTTACGATAAACAGAGCTGCCATGAAAACTTTAAAAACCTTTAGTTTTTTATTTTTTCCAAGAAGTTCATCGAGAATTTTTACGAGAAACACGCAGTTAAGTCCGTGAATGAACCAATTGAAGATGAGGTACGGATAGATATTGAGGTAAAACAGCTTATAAAATAGCGTCCAAATAAGAAACTGAATAGGTACAAGCTGTTGAGCGGATGGAGTAAACAGAAAGTGAAGAAACGGTATGGAATGCATCTGAATAAGCATCCCTATATCATCTTGGTGGAAAAACATAGATGTATTATAATTTAAATATCTATGACCGTCGAAGAAAGCCAACAAGATGAACCAATTCAAGAAAAGGGGGAAATAAATAAGTTTGCAGAAAGTGTTCTAGAACGTATAAAGCATATGACTCCTCAAGAAACAGGACCTGCGCATGCTCTAAAGAACATACTTAGTGAGGAACATAGACAAGAAGAGATTGTCACGTTACTTCAAAGAGATCCAGCTTTATTTTCGAGATATACCCAATCAGTGATCCCTCCAGAATATAAAGATCATGCCGACTTGCACTTCTTAGGTCTAATTTACTTTAAAAATAGCGTTTCTAGCGAACAATTACCACGAATTAGTGATTTTTTTACCTCACATTTAAAAAGAAGTCTCAAACATATTTTTAGATTACGGCGAGACCCTTTAAATACTGTCTTTGATAAAATTCCCGAAAAAGAAAAAAACAGTCATCTCTTTAAAAGTGGATTATTATTTGAGTCACTTGGATATTCCCTTATACCAGCCTCTTTGAGAAGACATTACGAAAGAGTATATGATCGTGCTTCATATACTCCACTCATAGGATCTATCAAAAATAAATTTCTATTTGCAAAAGAACCGAATACTCCTGAAATGGTAGAGTTTACCATGATAGACAATGGCCTTTCTCAACTCGTTTTTTCACCAACCAAAACCCACATGCTATCAAAAAAATCACCAATCACCTCTAGTCAGCAGTTTGCACCACCCCATCCCCATCCAGCATAAACTAGATTTTTAACTTCTCCACGAGGACTCCAGCGGTAATAATAAGTACACCTCCCAGTATCTGTATCGGTGACATTGATTCGCCTAAGAGTGGAATTGCAAGAAATGCCACAACCACGGGCGAAAATGAAAAAATCATTGTCACGTAAGAGGCGCTTGTGAGCTTATACGCTTCGAAGCGAAGTACACGTATTAGAATGTAACTGAAAGCGAGAAGAATAAGAAGTGGAATGGATTGTGGAATAAATATTGCACCGAAAAAGTACGCAATGAGCAGGTTGGGAATAAACGCAAAGACAAAACTTGCAGAGGATGAGAGAGTTGTAGACATCCGATTCGTCGTAATCTTCCCCAAAACATTGTTCCCAATTGATAAGAGTATCGCCTCAGAAATAGTAAAGATATCACCTAAGGAGAAATGAAACTCTTTACCGTTTGTAACCAGGAAGTATGATCCCAGAAGAATGAAAAAAGTAAGAAAAATCTTTTTCTTGGTAATTTTCTCATCGAGAAAAATAAATGCGAAAATAACAGTAAAGACTGTCACTGTGCGTATCAGTAGTGAATAATTTATCGATGGACTAAACTTAAGCGCGAGAACTTCCGCGATTCCTACTCCTACACTACTAATAAGTGCCATAAGAAGAAGCAGGGCTTTGTCTTTTCTGGTTGTCTTCTTGAATTCTTTATTCTGTTTAGAAAATACATATATCCAATACGGAAGTTGAAGAATCGTTGACCAGAATGCAATATTGAATGGATTACTCTCGCTTTTTAGCAGAAACCGCAGAAGTACGATCGCTATGCCCCAAAATATTGCAGCTCCCGATGCGTAGAGAAATCCTTTTGACACTCTCATATTCTTCTTATTATACATTGGTATCTATATAGTCTAGGGTTTCTGGAAAATACAAATCTGA
>CAZYQZ010000044.1:0-8252 GCA_964649915.1 uncultured Gammaproteobacteria bacterium
ATACATAAGAGTTGAGTGTATCAAAAAGATCGTATCATATCAAACTAGACTTATTTAAAAAGGATCTAGGTATTGGTATAGTAAGCCTAAACTACTTATGGACTCTATAGATCTACTTTTAACACGTGCGGTTGATACTGTATATCCCACAAAGGAGGCTTTAGAAAAGATACTTCGTAGTGGTAAAAAACTTCGTCTGTATCAAGGCTTTGATCCCACAGGTACACAACTTCATATTGGACATCTTACAGGACTTATGAAACTTCGCCAATTTCAAGAGTTAGGCCACCACGTAATTTTTCTTATTGGTGATGGCACAGGACAAGCAGGAGATCCCTCAGGAAAAGCAAGGTCTAGAGATCGATATTTGACACCCTCACAGCTTCGAGAAAACGCAAAAGACTACGTCTTGCAAGCGCATAAGATTGTTCACTTTGAGGGTGAAAATGCTGCTGAAATACTCTACAATGGTGACTGGTTAAACAAATTAAGTCTTTCAGATTTACTTGATATAGCAGGAAAATTTTCACTCCAGCAACTAGAAGAGCGTGATATGTTTGTAGAGAGAAAGAAGACTGGTGAATCCATTAATCTACGCGAATTTCTTTACCCACTTTTACAAGGCTACGATTCAGTTGCGATGAAGGTTGATTTAGAACTTGGGGGAAGTGACCAGATGTTTAATATGCTGTGCGGAAGAACGCTTGTTCGAGAATTTTTACAAAAAGAAAAGTTTGTCATGACAACCCCGCTTTTGACTGACAGTCAGGGAAGAAAGATAGGGAAAACAGAGGGAAATGTGATAGCTCTGCAGGCACCACCGAACCAACTTTACGGAATGATTATGAGTTTATCAGATGATGTAATTGGAAAAGCATTTGAATATATTACTAATGTAACCTTTGCCGAGGTACAAAAAATTCAACAGGATCTTAAAAACAAGGCTAATCCAATGGTTATGAAGAAAAAATTAGCATTTGTAATAACAGAGATGCTTCATACAAAAAATGATGCAGAACTTGCACAAGAGACATTTGAGTCTACATTTCAAAAAAAAGAAGCTCCGACAACTGTAGAAATCCATGTTCCAGTGCTTAACTTACATATGTCTATACCTGATGCGATGGTACAATCCGGCTTGGTACAGTCCAAAAGCGAAGCAAAACGACTCATTAAAGAACACGCCATTGAGCTAGACGGGAAAATAATAAACGATCCTCAACACCTTGCAGTTCCCGGATTATTAAAGATTGGTAAAAACCGGTTCGCTAAATTAACATAATATGGATTTTTTCCGAAAACATAAAAGGTTTTGGACTATCATCGTTATAATTTCCTCATTTGCCCTTATCCTTACTTCTTTTCTTCCACTTCTTTTTGGCTATTAACGCCTTTTGAATGATATAATCCCATCTAGTATGGTTCCCCTCATGCTTCACACACCCATTGAAGATATCTATATGGTTGGCCCCATTATGGCCTCAAGACTTCATAAATTACATATCTATACCGCCTCTGACCTGTTGGAGCACTTTCCATCCAGATATGATGATTATTCGATTATCTCTAAAATTGCACATCTTCAAGAAGGTGAAATAGTTACCGTTTCAGCTGCCGTTGATGAGATGAAAAATATTTTTACTCGCTCAGGAAAAAACGTGCAGCAGGCAAAGGTTTCAGACGATACTGGCAGTATAGATGTTGTTTGGTATAACCAATCATTTCTTGCGAAAACAATTCTAGCTGGACAAAAAATTAATCTATCCGGGAAAGTAGGACGAACATCGCAGTATAAATTAAAACTGGATTCTCCAATATATGAAATAGTACGTGGTGATGGGATATCCATCCATACTGGAAGACTTGTAGCTATATATCCGGAAACATATGGAGTAACCTCCAAATGGCTCCGCTCCCGTATTGCAATGCTTCTGAGATATCTTCAAGAAACAATCGAAGAGTTCCTTCCAGTATCTATCCTGTCACATAATAACTTACTACCGTACGGTGCGGCTCTTTCGGAAATTCATTTTCCCTCTACCCTTGAAATGGCAAAGAGGGCATACGAGCGACTCGCCTTTAACGAACTGCTTCTTATTCAGCTTTCATCGCTTAAACGGAAAAGTCAGTGGCAAAAAGATACTATTGGTCACACGATTTCAGTTAAAAAAGCACAACCACACATTGAAGAGTTTATCCATAAACTTCCTTTTACTCTCACTGGTGCACAACTACGGACCATCGATGAGATCCTTACTGATCTGGGAAAAATAACTCCGATGAATCGCCTTGTTGAAGGGGAAGTCGGATCAGGTAAGACGGTAGTAGCAACTATAGCTATGTACGTACTATTTTTGCAAGGTTTTTCTTCTATGTTAATGGCTCCTACAGAAATTTTAGCTACCCAACATTTTGCTACAATCCAAAAAATTTTGAAACCGTTTCATATACCTGTTAGTTTAATTACCGGAACAACGAATCGATTGAAAAAGAAAGAAACAGGTAAAAAGCTGACAAAAAAGCGGGGTACACCTATCCTGTATGTTGGGACACATGCACTACTTTCAAAACGAGTAGCAGTTCCAAAACTTGGTCTTGTCATCATCGATGAACAACAACGATTCGGTGTAGAGCAAAGAGCAATTCTAAAAGAAAAAGGGATCAATCCACATCTTCTAACAATGACAGCAACCCCAATTCCCAGAACAGTTGCGCTTACTCTGTATGGGGAACTAGATCTTTCAATTATTGATGAGTTACCGAAGGAGCGAAAAATTGTGAAAACATGGGTTGTCCCATCCATCAAGCGAGATGCGGCATATGAATGGATTGAAAAACAAGTAAAAACTCAACATACACAAGTTTTCATCATTTGCCCATTTATTGAGGAATCGGAAAGTATGACGACGATAAAAGCGGCCACTGTTGAATATGAGAAATTAAAAAAAACCATATTCCCTCGATTATCTGTTGGGTTACTTCATGGAAAAATGAAAGTCAAAGAACGTGATCAGATGCTTACAGCGTTTCAAGATAAGCGCCTGGATATTCTCGTTGCGACACCGATAGTAGAAGTCGGAATAGATATTCCAAATGCAGCAATCATGATGATTGAGGCATCCGATCGTTTTGGATTAACACAACTGCATCAATTACGCGGAAGGGTAGGGCGAGGTAAAGATCAGGGATATTGTCTTTTATTTACGCAGTCTGAAAATGAACAGGTGATACGTAGGTTGCGGACACTTGAAAGCATCTATGTAGGATCTCGATTGGCGGAGCTTGATCTTCAAATGCGTGGAGCGGGAGAGCTATATGGCACAAGACAACATGGATCAGCGCAATTAAAAATAGCCCGCCTTTCTGATACCCATATTTTAACCTCATCTAAAAATGAGGCACAAGCGCTACTTCCTACGATATTTACACTTCCCCAGTCCCACCCCTTGTCAAAAGCTCTTGAAAAATATACAATAAAGAAGGTATCAAACGACTAACTAATAGATCTATATGACACCATTACCAAAAAGAAGACATTCAACAAGACGTGGAGGGAAACGAGAAGCAGCTATTAAAAAACTAGTTGTTTCTGTTGAAAAGTGTCCAAAATGCCACGCAATGAAACGCACACACAGAGCATGCCCATCTTGTGGGTATTATGATGGCAGACTCGTTAGAGTTCCTAAACTGCCGAAAGCTCCAAGTAAATCTGAGACTTCACGATGAAAACCGCCAAAGACCCGCGTCATTTGATACGACTTAAGATCGTTCAAGAGCTTTTTTCCCAAAGTTTCCTTAAACAGCCGGTTAAAGAAGAAAAAACTAAACGTATTCTCGCTAAAAAAGACCTACTTGATCCAACAATTTCTACGGCAGCTCCAGAGTTTCCGCTTGACAAAATTGCAAAAGTAGATTTAGCTATATTAAGACTTGCTACTTATGAATTACTATTGGAGAAAGAGCAACCGCCAAAAGTAGTAATTGATGAAGCGGTAGAAATAGCAAAAACTCTCGGTGGAGAGGGTAGCCCACCATTTGTTAATGGCGTATTAGGTACTATATTACAAAATCTTAAAAAATGAACACTTCAGAATCATTAAATGACAGAGCGTTGAAAATTCTTAGAGAAAAACTAGGGTGGGAAGAAAAAGATCTCGAACTCACGGCCAGCCTTTCAGAAGATCTTGGAATGAACGATTTGGAAAAGGAAGATCTTATATCTACGCTTGAAACTGAACTTAATTTTACAGTTGATGATAAGTCTGATCTTTCAGCAATCAAAACTGTTGAGGATATTCTGCACCTGGTCGAGGAGTATGCGAATGAGTTTTGATCCTCTTATAACAAAACTTGGCATTACACTTTCTGAAAATAAAGCACTGGATCTAGCATTTATCCACAGGTCGTATCTCAATGAGTCTAAAGCTATCCGTATCTCGAATGAACGACTAGAGTTCTTAGGAGATAGTATTCTCTCATTTCTTGTTTCACAGTTTCTCTATAGAACGTATCCTGATCTTGCTGAAGGTGAATTAACCGCGCTTCGTTCAAGTTTGGTGAAAACAAAAAGCTTATACGAGATAGCAAAAGAACTTGATCTTGGCGTGTATTTGAAACTATCTCGTGGTGAAGACGAGAGTGGGGGACGAACAAATCCATCAATTCTTGCAGATACGTTTGAAGCCCTCCTTGGGGCTATATACCTGGATCAGGGGCTAGATTCCGTGGAGAAAGTAATCCAAGGGTTTTTACTTCCAAAACTCACTGAAATTATTCAAAAACAATCTCACCGGGATGCAAAAAGCTCATTCCAAGAGTTAGTGCAAGAAAAAACAAAAATTTCCCCGACATATAAAGTGATCTCTGAGATTGGTCCAGATCATGCAAAAACGTTTACTGTGGGTGTTTACATAGCTGAAACGCTTCACGGCAAAGGAATGGGTAAAAGCAAACAGGAAGCAGAACAATTTGCCGCAGCCGACGCACTTGAGAACTGGCCTAAATCCTGATACAATACGTACCTATGGTAAAAATACGACTCGCAAGAATTGGTAAAACAGGCAATCCGGTCTACCGGATAGTTGCTATTGAAGAAGAAGAGCGTCGCAACGGTAAAGCAATTGAGGTATTAGGAGAGTACAACCCAAGCTTTAATCCAGCAAAACTGATTGTAAAAAAAGATCGAGTAACTCATTGGATCTCAAAAGGCGCTCAACCTACTGATAGTGTTCGCATGCTTTTACATTTATGAAGGATTTCTTAATTTACCTTGTTACGCAGCTAATCGACGAACCGAAGCAACTTAAAGTTGAGGAGAAAGAGGAAAACGGACAAGTCGTGTATTATCTCCAACTTGCAAAAGATGATATGGGTAAAGTTATTGGTAAAAATGGAAAAATTATCCACGCAATACGAAGTCTCGTAAAGGTTTTAGCAGTAAAAGAAAACAAACTCATCCGGATTGAACTGGTAGAAGATGCGCCCGTTGCATGAAAATCTCTATATTGACTCTTTTTCCCGAGATCGTTTACTCTTCCTTAAATTATTCTATTCTCAAACGCGCAATCGAAAAAAAAATAGTAGACCTCACCTGTATTAATATACGAGACTTTTCCACTGACAAACATAAAACGGTCGATGATCATCCATACGGTGGTGGGGCGGGAATGCTCATGAAAGTTGATGTAGTTGATCGCGCTATACGAAGCGCTCGATGTTCACCCATAAAGAAGTGTCGAGAATGTGTTATTCTTCTTGATCCAAAAGCAAAAATATATACGCAAAAAAAAGCTCGGACTCTATCAAGGTACGACCACTTAATACTACTGTGTGGTCACTATGAAGGTATTGATGAGAGAATTCGGAGGATTGTCGATCAAATACTCTCAATAGGGGAATACGTGTTAACGGGAGGAGAGATCGCTGCTATGGTTATTACCGATTCTGTAGTAAGACTTCTTCCAGGGGTACTCCAAAAGCCGGAGGCTACTCATTTCGAATCGTACACAGAGTCTTTACTTGAGTATCCTCAATATACGAGACCTGAAATATATAATGGCTTAAAAGTCCCTGAAGTTCTACTTTCTGGGAATCATCAAAAAATCTCTGTGTGGAGGAAAAATCAAGCAATCAAACTAACAAAAAAAATACGTCCAGAGTTATTACTCAGCCAAAAATAAATTTTGTTTTCCTTGTGTTCCAATAGGAACATCTTCTTCCACGAGTGATGCATTTGCCATAACTTTCGCTTTCAAGCGATCATAGGATGGGGAGGATATGGGTAATGCTGATCCAGCGCTTCCAAGCTGAGCCGGAAATGGTAAGTAATACGCCGACAATACAAACGATGCACTTACATGGTCCTGATCCTGATAGGCTACATTGAGATTTTTTGCTGTAAACAATCGAGTTTTAAAACTTGTAAGAGCTTGCAGTAGTCCCAGGATCTGAGGTTTACTTCCAAACACTTCGTACGTAATATCAATTGATTGATACTTAATCTTCGGATCAACATTTTGTATCTGAGCACTCCCAGTTGACACAACTCCAATTTTAAACCCCGAGTTAGTAACAAGAAGTCCAGAAGACTTTTCAAGGGTATCAAGTCCTGAGAAGATTGAAAATACGTCCTTTTCTTCTGGAAGAACAAAAATAAGTTTTTTTAACAACTCTAACTCTTCATCTTTAGAGATGGAAGAGAGAGTATTATTTTTTACCTCAAGGCGTTTACGCGTATCTTCGCTATCTTTTTGTTTAACGATGACGTCTTGAATCTTTTGAATATTAGGAATCAAAAAAAGACTCGTTAAGATAATTACGACAATACATATCGTGACAGATAATATATACAACTTATAATCTTGAATTGTGTTCAATAGAGAGGTCTTATTCATTGAATTTATCCTTCACCATGGCAAGATTAACTACAAGAGAATATCGGCCATCTTTCGGGCTCCACGTAATTCCCCCTTGTTGTATAGCTTTATATTTTTGTTCATCCACTTCTTTCTCTTTCAGTAGTTGGACAAACCGAGTAAGCGTTGCCGAATCTGAGGCAACCATGTCTATTGAAACAGTACCTTTAGGAGATAATGCAAACGCATTAAAGATCACTCCTGGAATCGGTAAAGAGAAAAGGTCTTGAACATATGATGTGTAGGGAAGTTGTGAGTTAAGAATGCTTTCAATTGCTGAAAGTTTATTTGTTGAAGCCAGAAGAAGCGCCTCGACATCCTTTTTTTGATTAATACTACTCGTTAGTTCACTTATTTTTTGCTCATTTTCTTTATATTTCAAAGAATAAACAGACAATACCGCAAAGGAAACAACATACAAGATAAGAAAAAGACACAACGCGCAAATTGAGACAATAGAAAGAATTTTACCACCCCGCTCAATACCTTCTGAAAGGTGTTTCTTTTTCAACGCCAAATTAATGGTGCGGGTAGGATTCATATACGTGGAGAACTAAATAAACTCTTTTAATGCCAGTCCTACTGCAATCGAAAAGGTAGAAGCATTTGCATCAACCTGAGGTTTAATCTTTGGATCAACTACGATACCTTCAAATGAATTACCAACCAGGGTTTCACTTCCAGTTTCACTTGCAATATAACTCACGAGCCCTGGAAGTCGAGCGCTCCCCCCTGTCACAACAATACTTGCAATTTGCTCAGTGGGGTAACGCTGCTTAAAGAATGAAATAGTCTTTTTCATATCATCTACAATCGTGTTAAATACTGGCTGAATGGATGTGTAAATTTTTCCCTCTAGCTTATCCTTTTCTAATCCGTATGTACGCTTATACTCTTCAGCTTGACCGGGTGAGAAGCCTAGTTCTTCTGAAATTGCTCGTGTGAAACTATTACCGCCAGTTGGTACCGTACGAACGAATGATAAAACACCCCGCCGTATGACACAGATATCTGTAGCGTTGGATCCGAGGTTTACTAAAAGAACGTTGGCGTCTTTCGCAATACCTTTTGGAATTATTCTTGATGTCGCAATCGCATCAGTTTCAAGTGTATGAAGAGTAAGTCCTGCATTCTCCATGATTCTTGTGTACTTCTCGATAAGTTTCAGTGGTGCAGCAACTAGAAGAACCTGCATTTTTCCATCTCCTGTTGTTTCATCTAAGATTGCATAATCAAGATTAACCTGATCGATAGGCAGGGGGATGTATTGTTCTGCTTCCCATTTTACGGATGAGGACAACTCCTTGGGTGTTAACTTTGGAATTTCAATAACACGTG
>CAZYQZ010000045.1:0-8151 GCA_964649915.1 uncultured Gammaproteobacteria bacterium
GGGAACAGGTGAGGATTTCCTTGAGATTGCTAGAAAAATCATTCCTCAGATTGATTTCAGACATCTACACAATCCTAGTCATGCATGGTCTCATATGGCAGCATCGCTTATCGGATGCTCACTTTCAATTCCAATCATAGAAGGAAAACTGACGTTAGGAACATGGCAGCGAATATGTCTTGTAGAACTGGATGGACCGAGGAAGCGTAATGTAATCGTTGCGGTAACTTCATAACACACGGTGTGCTAAAATGGATATAGAGGTATATATCATATGCTAAAACAAACTATCCAGTCAGAGATGATCGTGGCACTTAAAGCCCATGATAAAATTCGTTTAAACGTACTACGCTTTCTCCTTTCTGGAATCAAATATGCTGAGATCGAAAAGCAGAAAGAACTATCTGAGGAGGAAGTCGTTGGATTATTCCAAAAGGAAATAAAAAAGAGGAACGAAGCAATAGAACTGTTCAAAAAAGCAGGAAGAACAGCGCAGGTTACTGAAGAAGAAGATCAAGTTAAAATTATACAATCGTTTCTCCCTAAGCAGCTCTCTGCCGAGGAACTCGGACATATTGTAGACGAGGCAGTTGCTCGGTTGGGCAACTCGGCACAAATCGGGCAGGTTATCGGCTATGTAATGGGTACAGTGAAGGGAAAAGCCGATGGAAGTATGGTGTCAGCTCTTGTACGACAAAAACTCGCTAAGAAGTAGGTATAATTGTATTCATGGAACTGATTAGTGAAATTTTGTATACTCCTTTTCCTCTTATAAGACTCTTTCTCGCAATCGGTGGAGTAGTTGTCACTCTAGTTTGGAATTTTCCGTATAAAACTATATCAATTTTTGACAGACTTAAACTTCATAATACCCGTACCCTTATCTATTCATTGATTCAAGTTGTGCTTTTTTACCCTCAGATATTTGGGGTCCGTTTCTTACCGTTTCAAGAATCAGGCTATACGACTCTTTTTTGTGTGTGTGGTGTAGTTTTCTTTTATGTTGGTCTTCTTCTATCTGTATGGGCACGAATAACTATGGGTAAAGCATGGGGTTTGCCAGGAAGTTGGGATACAAAGCGAGAAAGAAAATTAATAACGACCGGACCCTATCGATATTCTCGCAATCCTATCTATCTTGGAATTATTTGTATGGTTGTAGGATTTGAGGTTGCATTAAATTCGTATCTTTTTTTACTCGCGATTGGATTTTATATCTATTTCCTTTGGGAAATTAAAAAAGAAGAAGACATACTTACGAGGGTGTTTGGAAACGAGTTTAAAAAATATAAGAATGGTGTCCCTGCAATTATTTAATTAGAGGAGAGTTGACCCTTTATAGATCTTAGGTTTGAGCCAATCTGGTGGAGCATCCTGTTTTTTAGGTTGCTGTTTAGGTTGCATCATGGGTGATTTTGGTTGAAATGGAGGCTTCGGTTGTTGGTTTTGCTGTTGTGGGCGTGGTGGCTGTTGCATGGTAATAGGTCGCTGTTGTGTTTGTGAAGGTTGCACTTTAGGTTGTAAAGAAGAAGCTTGCGAACGATAGGCTGGTGGATATGGATTAGGACTCGCGATAGGGTACTGCTGGTAATTAGTTGCTGGCTGAGCAGTTGGGTTTTGTGCTGGTTGCGTTCCAACAGGAAACTGGTATGGTTGTTGCGGCACAGGAGGTTGATAGGATGTAGGTACTTCAAGTCTACGTGCACCGCTCCTCATACAGATTGTAGCAGCTTCAAATGACGCTATTCCACTTTTTGGAGATGAAAAATTCTGAGTTGCGGCGGTAATTCCAGCTAATAGATTGGTTGCTGTGTCTGCATCCATTCGAAGTCCCCAAGCATTTAAAAAACTGACAATCATTTCAGAAATTGAACCAACACTCTGGTCAATAAAGTTAATTTTACCAAATCGTTGATTCAAGGAATTAATATCGATGTTAATTACTTGTTTGTCGGCAAAGAGTTTCTCATTTTGAGTATAAAGCTGGTCTAAGTCATACAGACTTGCGCTTCCAATGACAATGATAGTGTCAAAATTGCCCCCGCCAAAAGAATACGCAAGTTTATCAGGAGTAACTGCAGGATACCCTTCTCGTGGTTCAATCACGAGATTAAATACATCACTTTCTATGTTGTAGCTTACTTTTTCAATCGACCCCTCTTGATAAGGAAAAGAAACGACAAGATTGCGTCCGGTATTACTAATTGAGTTTGCAACCTTATCAACTCCTATGAGTTGGTTAAATTCAACCGTCATGGGACTTGGGCATACAATTGTAGCGTGTTTTCCAGCCGCAGACAAAGCAAGATACAATGAGAGTCCAGACGTGATGGAGTCAAAGGAAGGATTTTTACCAAGAGCTATCAAAACCTCTTTACTATCATCGATGACTTGACGAATATCAGGTTGATTCTTAATTGGAACGTTTTGCATAATAGGATATCCTTTTCTATAAAAAATCCCCTATTTTGGGGATTCTTAATTATCCTATAGCTATTATACTATCATTAGGAAGAAAGTCAAGTTTTTGTTGAAATGTGGCCCCAGCTTCTTTTCCTTGTTCTGCTTTGGTAATATCCTCTTTTTGATGTTTTAGTGATTTGAGGCGAGTGCGGCCAATTTCTTTATCGCCACGCATAATTTTCACCTTATCTCCTCGTGCAATTCTGCCAGATATTACCTTCAGGCCTGCGATTTTATCTTCTTTAATATCAAATACCGCGAGTACTCGTGCTTCACCAAAAACTTCCTCTAAACCTCCTGTTTGTAAAGCTTGTGCCACATCATCTATTTCGTCCAACATCTCATAAATAATTGTGTAGGTTTTAATCATAACTTTTTCGGATTGTGCCAATTTCACAACGGAAGAGGAAGGCTTCGTATGAAACCCTATAATTATAGATGATGAGGACTTCGCGAGGAGTACATCAGATTCTGTGATACTACCAGTTGAAGAGCTTGTAAGCTGTATAGAATCTTTCCCATGCAAGCTTCCAAGAATCGCCTCAAGCGAACCTGAATTATCTGTTTTTAAAATAATTTTCAGCTTTTGGACGACAAGTCCTGTTTCATCTGGCGTTGTGAGTTTTCCTGGTTGTGAGGGAAGAACTATTTCTTTTTTGGGACGAACTATCAGAGCCTCATCTTTCTTTTTATAGATAACAGTTCCTACTGGAATGACATGGGAAAGTCCAAGAAGCTCAACTGGTGTACCAGGAGGTGCGGTCTTTACTTCTTTGCCAAATTGATCAAACATTACTCTCACTTTAGCTTCTTCACCATCTCCTGTTACGATTTCATCACCCTGGGCAAACGTGCCATTTTTTACGATGAGACGTACGATAGGGCCTTTCCCTTTATCTAGCGCTGCTTCAATGACAACTGCTTTGGCAGCGCCTGTACTGTCTTCTTTTAATTCTTGAAGTTCTGTGACAAGTAGAATCATTTCTAGGAGTTTATCAATTCCTTTCCCTAGCTTTGCAGAAATAGGAATAAGAGGAACATCACCACCGTATTCTTCGAGAGTGACACCTTGTTTGGTAAGTTGTTGTTTTATCTTCTCAAGATTTGCTTCAGAAAGATCAGTTTTTGTTGCTGCGACTATAAAGGGAATATTCGCTTCTTTAATATGAGCAAGAGATTCAATAGTTTGAGGCATCAGACCATCATTTGCCGCAACTACAAGTACAGCTATGTTGGCAACAGTTGCACCTCTGGCACGCATTTTAGCAAACGCTTCGTGCCCTGGTGTGTCTATAAATGTAATGGTTCGTGACTTGGAACTCTTTGACTGAAATTGGATTTGGTAGGCGCCAATATGTTGTGTGATACCGCCCGCTTCGCGAGATGCTATATTTGTTTTACGAATTGTATCAAGAAGTGTGGTTTTACCATGATCTACATGACCCAGGATAGTGACAATTGGAGTAGGAATAGAAACTGGTGACGTCTGTTTTCTGGCCATGATAGTTGCAAAGACCTTTCCATTACTTTAGATAAACGTGTTCAGATTACTTTTCTTCTTTTACTTTCTTACTTTTCTTCTTAGTCTTGGTACTACTGGGTGGAGTAGGGGGTGTTGCTGGTGAAGTACTTGTCTGTTCAGTTTCAGCTGTTTCTTCTTTATCTGTTTTTTCATCTTTCTCTTCTACACTAAGAGGAGCAACACCACTTTTTCCCTTTATGTCTATTTTAAACCCAGTTAATTTAGCAGCGAGCCGAACGTTCTGACCCTCCTTACCAATTGCAAGGGATAACTGATCATCTGGAACTGTTGCGACTGCTGTTTTATTTTTATCATCAATCGTAACAAGAATATCTTTTGCAGGAGCAAGAGCGGCCATAATAAATTGAGTGGCGTCATCACTGAACTGAATAATATCAATTTTTTCACTTCCACCTAATTCATTAATTACTGCTTGAACTCGAACGCCTTTTTGTCCTACACAACTTCCAACTGGATCAACTCCAGATTGACTTGAGGAAACAGCAATTTTTGTACGTCGTCCAGCTTCTCTAGCGATTTGCTTAATTTGTACGGCGCTATTGGCAACTTCTGGAACTTCGCGTCGAAACAACCCTTCTACCAATCCTTTATGGGATCGCGACACTATCACTTCACTTCCTTTGTGAGTATCACGAATCTCTACTATATAAAATGTAAGTCTTTGGTTTAATTTATAATATTCTTGTGGAATTTGCTCTTGAGCTGGCATGATGCCTTCTGCTCGTCCAATATCCACAATGATATTTGGACCATCAAACCTTAGCACCATACCATTTGTAATATTACCTACTCGAGTGGTGTAGTCATCAATGATTGCCTTTTTTTCCGCCTCTCGAATTCTTTGGAGAATAACTTGTTTAGCTGTTTGTGCTGCAATACGACCAAATCCTGCTGGTGTAACGTCTTTTTCTTCCTTAAGCACTTTTGCTTCGCCAGTATTGGCATCAATTTCCACAGTATACGTATCTACATCTTCATTCCCATAATCTTTTCGGTATGCTGCAAGAATAGCAGCTTTTATGGTTTCCAGAACGACTGTTGCATCAATTCCTCGTTCCGTTGCTACTTGATTAAGTGCGAGAGAAAATTCTGATTTTACTGTTGCTGGCATAGTTTTTTCTTTTTCTTGTATTTACAAAAATTGGTGGAGTTACCCACCAACAATCTTTCTTTTTTGACATTCCCATTCTAGCATACACGTCAACCCCTTGACAAGGGAAAACGGGCATGTATAATCATACTTACCAATTCGCGAAAATTATAAGCGTACAGATTGGTACGCTTATTTTGTTTGTTGTAGAAAAGCCCATCTGCCAGAACTAACAGAAAGCTCCCGATGGCTAAAGAAATAACGACTATAACCGCTACTACTTCTTATTCCGATGCTTTTTCTAAAAGAGCATATTGGGGAAGAAAAAACGGTGTTTTACCGCCGCTTGATCTTTTGGCGGTCCAAAAAGAATCATACCGATGGTTTATGGAAGTCGGTATCGAACAATTACTTGCTGAAGTTTCTCCAATTGAGGATTTTACCGGAAAGAATTGGATCTTAGAGTTTAAGAAACATTATTTCGGAAAATCTCGCTATACACCCGCAGATTGTCTTTCTAAAGGACTCACCTATGATATCCCACTTAAAGTTGAAGCGGTACTGACGAATAAACAAACTGGTCAAACGATAACTCAAGAAGTTTTTTTGGGTGACATTCCGGCAATGACCGAAAACGGTACCTTTATCATAAATGGTGTAGAGCGATGTATAGTAAATCAAATTGTTAGATCCCCAGGTATATATTTTACAGGTGACATTGATCCAGTTGTTGGAAGAATTCTTCATACAGGAGAAGTGCGACCTTTATTTGGATCATGGCTCGACTTTAATATTTCAAGAAATGACGTTATTACAGTAAGAATTGATAGAAGAAGAAAGTTTGCTGTAACAACATTTCTACGAGCGATAGGAATTTCATCAGATGAAGAAATACTTTCTATCTTTTCAGAGCTTGCCCCAGAAAAAGGAAAGCAATATATCTTAGCTACATTAGAAAAAGATCCGACTAAAACAAAAGAGGAAGCATTATTAGAAATTTATCGTAAAATGAGGCCGGGAGAGCCTGCCGTGGTAGAAAATGCACAAGAGTTACTTAATAGTCTTTTCTTTTCTCCGAGACGATATTCACTCGGATCAGTTGGAAGATATAAGATTAATAAAAAATTAAAAGTTGATCTTTCAAATGAAAAAGAGAACTGGATTCTTACGAAAACAGATATCGTTGCTTTAATTAAATATCTTATTGGTTTAACCCAAGGACACGGTGATACTGATGATATTGATCATCTAGGCAATCGTAGAATAAGAAGGGTAGGAGAATTGGTTGCCAATAATGCATTTAGAGTTGGAATTTTAAGACTTGAAAGAGCTGTGAGAGAGAGGATGAGCTTGGCAGGTACCCAAATTGAAATTACACCAAGTCAGATTGTTAATGCTCGTCCAATCATTGCATCTATTAATGATTTTTTCCGTACAAATCAACTTTCTACAATATTAGATCAAACTAACCCTCTTGCTGAAATAGATAATCTTCGAAGACTTACGGTTATGGGAGTTGGTGGTATTTCACGAGAGCGCGCTTCATTTTCAATTCGTGACATTAATGCTTCTCAGTATAGTAGGATTTGTCCTGTAAGAAGTCCGGAAGGTCCAAATATTGGACTCGTCACTTATATGGCTCTTTATGCTAGAGTAAATGAGTATGGATTTCTAGAAGCACCATATCGCAAAGTCATTAAGGATGAAAAAACAGGTAAGGTTCAAGTAACAGAAGAAATTGTTTTTCTTACAGCTGATGACGAACAGTATTACTATATTACTGAGGGAAATGTAAATATTAGTGCGAGTGGTCAAATCATGGACGAACGTGTTCCAGTTAGATATAAAAATGACTTTTTTGAAACAGAAACCTCCAAAATTCAGTTTATTGATGTTATTCCACGACAAGTTGTAGGTATATCTGCCTCTTTAATTCCTTTTCTTGCTCATGACGAAGCTAACAGAGCGTTAATGGGCACACACATGCAATGTCAAGCTCTTCCGCTTGTAAAACCACAGTCTCCAGTCGTAGGAACAGGAATGGAAACTGTTGTTCCACAAGCGTTGGGAAGAACTATTTTGGCACCAGAAGATGGAAAAGTGGTATACGTTGATGCAGCTCGTTTAGAATTTAAAGGAAAAAGTGGACAATCGTATGAATATGTAATGGAGAAGTTTAAACGAACAGCTCAAAACACTTCTTTCTCGCAAAAACCTCAAGTAAGTCTTTCAGATGTGGTAAAGAAATATGATGTCCTGATTGATGGGCCTGCGACTGATAAAGGGGAGTTGGCTCTCGGACAAAATTTAGTAATCGCATACTCTTCATTTGATGGTCTTGGATATGAAGACGCAATTGTGATTTCAGATAGGCTTGTTCGAGAAGATCTGCTCACCTCTATTAATATTGAGGAGTATGAAACTGAAGTTGTGGATACAAAGCTTGGTCCAGAAGAAACAACAAGAGATATTCCTAATGTTGGAGACGAAGCATTAGCAAATCTTGATGAAAAAGGAATAGTTGTAGTGGGCGCAGAGGTTGGACCAAATGATATTCTTGTTGGGAAAATAGCTCCAAAAGGTGAAACAGAACTTACAGCAGAAGAGCGTCTTCTAAGAGCAATATTTGGAGAAAAAGCTCGTGAAGTGCGCGATACCTCTCTTCGCACCCCTCATGGAGAAAAAGGTGTAGTAACGGAAGTTAAAATCCTTGATCGAGAAAAAGGAGATGAGTTAGATCCTGGTACAATCAGAAAAATTATCGTAAAAGTTGCGCAGATTCGAAAAGTTGTAGTTGGAGATAAGCTTGCAGGGCGACATGGAAATAAAGGGGTTATCAGTAAAATAGTACCCGCCGCAGATATGCCGTATCTACCAGATGGCACCCCAGTTGATGTTATTATCTCACCTTTGTCTGTTTTATCTCGTATGAACCTAGGTCAACTTCTAGAAGCGCATCTTGGATGGGCGGCATTAAAAGGGGATTATAAAGTAGCGGTACCCGTTTTTGAACCAATATCTGAAGATAAGATTGTAGAAAGTCTCCGAAAGCAAA
>CAZYQZ010000046.1:0-8104 GCA_964649915.1 uncultured Gammaproteobacteria bacterium
CTGGAAGATACAAATCTGAAAAAATCTCTGACATATTGTCAGTCTGATATGGACATACACCGGAAAAGTCTAACCAACCTCTTATTCCTTACGCTGATTACCGCCATTTTTTCGAGAATACCTGTCAGATGAAGCAGCAAGGGTATCGAAGTACTCATTGAAAGATGTATGAATGTCGTGATTTGTTGTTTTTACAGTACATTCTTCCGTATGAATTTTAACAGATACCTCTGTAAAATTATGCGAGCCGAAGTATAGCGCATTATTGCCATCGTTATTTTTTTGTGATTGTATGTATACACCTTTTGCATGGACAGGTTGATCCGAAATAAAACATGTTATTCCATGTTTTGAAAGGGATCTCAATGTTTTATATACCTGAATTTGATATGATTTTTTTAATAGATCGGAAGTCCAGTTCATAGAATCAAGGATTACCTGGACATGATCTCCGCGGTCTGCTTTTTCGATCAGCCGTTGGAGCACTTTTCCATCTGGAGGCATTTGTGAAACAAATTTTGTATTTCCACCACGGGCCAGTTCCATGCAGAGATCATCGACGGTGATTGATGTTCCCACACCAGCGTCAATAAAGAGCGTGTCTTCCGGACCGCACTGAATGCGGTAATCTCGCTTATTTTGAATTCTGTGTTTTGTGTTTTCGTGTATACGTACAAGTTCTCTTGCGAGTTGAGGATTTTGCCGTCTTATCATGAAGTCATTTTTTCTAGTATTATCGGGAAACTCATTTATCCCTCCCATGTAGACAATTGCACGTTCTGGTATCTCACCATCAATAACAACGTATTTTTTATGATCACGAAAGCATGTTGGTAGGAGAGCTGTAAGTGGGTTTGGTCTATTTGTGATTGTAAGGATTCCATCCCTCGTAAGTCTGTCAAACATCTCATCTTTCTGTTTCCCTAAGAATTTCGCGTATGCATTTCCAGGAAGAGTGAGTAAGTTAAATTGCGATCCATTATGCATTTGCGAGTATCCATCTACGATTAAAGACGAAATTTTACCAGACGCTTTTGCTGCTTTTAGTTCCCGTTCATAGAGTTGTGATGCATGAGTATGCCCCACAGCCATCATTTGGATCCGAATTGATCGTGAAGCCCCCCTCATGTCATGAAGAAGTGCACCAGAGAAACGAGGTGTTTCAAATAGAGTAGCCTGTTCTTCACTTGTATGGGGTCGAAGGTTTTCAGCGTTATATGTCATAGAAATTAAGCCCCTTATCCTACCATATTTTAGTCACAAATAGAAACTATAGGATACGAAGATCGCTTGATGAAGTGTGAGTTTTGTTTTAAGAGATTATTGTCTGAGAGATATGTTTTCAGGGAGCGCGTCAGTAAAGAGCTCAACACGTTGAAGAGATTGAAGAAGTACCGCCGGATAATGATCAACAAGACTCACGTTTTCCTTTTCGAGAGCATTTTGGACGGCTTCTTTTTTCCCCTCACCGCAAGATACAACAAACGCAAGAGTAAGCTCGTGAAGCGCTTTCGGAGTTATTGAAATACGTTTGGGATATAATCCTCTATTTTCATACCCACACACAAGCGCTTGTCTATCCCACTCGTGTTTATATCCGGGTAGAAGCCCAGCTGTATGACAATCAGGTCCAATTCCTAAGATTGCCACACGATTTGGGTGAAGTTTAAAAAGCGAGTCTATTCTTGTTTCATACTCAGAAACTGCATGAAGTAAATCCCCTTGCTGGGAAATGACTGCGTAGGAAATTTCATGTTTATCACATGCGCTCCAAAGCCCAGTGCGTCCGATATCATGTGAGTTGACCGATCCTAAATCTTCAGGTTGAAATCTCTCATCCACTTGGGCAAACGTAAAGAGGTCTTTCGTCATCTTTTTTTGATTAATAAGATCGATAAATGTGGGATACAGCTTGGTCGAACTTCCCCCAGAAAGAAGAATGAGTGTTTTATTCCCGCTCTCGCTCATGGTTCCAATGTAAGATATGAGGGCTTCCTTTGCTTTACCCCAGATTTCTTTATGTGTATATGTTTGAAGAGCTATGTTAGACATCTCTATGCTTTAGAATACATGGTTTTTTATTCCTCGTAAATACTGCTTTTTCTCCTTGATAGTTTTATTAATTCTTGTATCTGCCTTTTTTTACTTTCTGTTACCCTAACTGCAATCACTCCTCTACCTGGTTGTCCGTATAAAACTATCGATCCCAAAGGAGCGAAGAGAATTGCCGGAATTCCCGCAAGGTCTTCTTCACCAACTACCTGAACAATCTGCATTTTTCTGGTTTTTACGTATTTTTGTATTCCTGTGTACACCGCTACAGTAAGATGTGGTGTTATCACACCTGCAGGATTTATCGCCTGTATACTACCCTGACTGTTGGTGAATCCTAGATCAGACAACTTTTCATATTTCTTTTTTCTCTCAACGATGAAATCCACAACCGCAAGTCCGATAGGAAGATCCATGGTATTTACAAGCTTTGTTACTTCATCACCAATTGTAATTAAGAAAGAGAAAAAGCCGGGTGACGCAAGCGAGGGGCTCCCAAGATGAGCTTCACTAGCACCTTGATAGTGACTATCAGTTGTAGAATGCATGTCGTTGCTACTGCTTTGAAGCGATTCTTGGAAAACGCGAGTGGCAGGACCCGTAGAGAATAATTTTAGATGTTTTTTTAAATCTGGAATTATAGCTTTCAAATCCCGTGGATCACCTTCTATAAATTTACCCAACGGTTTTCCTAACATCTCACGCATCTTTTGCGTAATTTTTATTTCTCTATTTCTTATTCTTAATATATACACATTCCCCTCTCGATCAATTTCACCCATCCGTACTCTTGTAGAGGAAATTGGCTTTTGATCTTGGGCAAGAACAAGAGGCACGGAAATCATTTCTAATGGTTTTACATTGTTTTCTTTTCGTTTTTTATTTATTAACCTAGCTCCTGAAATGCTCTCTGGGGTTACTACAATCGCCTCTACTGTTTCAGTTTTGTCCAAACCTCCATAGACATCATCTATTTGGAAAATTTTTGCTCGATCGATACGTTTGTGTATATGAAGAAAGCGTACTATTTCCTTTTTTCTTGTCTGGAAGTTTTGAAATTGGGAGTTATTTTGAAGCTTATTGAACAGATATTTGTCAGAGGTTAGACCAATAAGGACACGTTTTCCTGCTTTACATGCTTGTAACAGGAACACTCTATGCCCTTTATGGAGATAGTCGAATGATCCACCTATAGCAACACAGGAATACATACGTAGTAATTATAACCGGGTGGAGCAAACAAAATTTTTGAGCGAGCTTCACAGCACATTGTATATTATCTATGGATTGATGAAATTACGTTGCAACTGCTTTGAAGCGAAATTAAAAAATTTGTTTGCTACAGGACCCGTATGTTCGTTACCAAAACACTCCTCGTACTAGCTTTTCATAGAGGATAATATATTCTCCAGCGCTTTTATCCCAGGAAAAATCTTTTTTTATTGCGCGCTCAACCATTTTTTTATACCGTTCTTTTTCGTTTTTCCAAATGTGCACCGCAGAGTTCACAGACTCTTCCAAGGAAGCGGGGGTATGGTCGTTAAAAATGAATCCGTCATAATTATGATGAATAGTATTTTTAAGTCCTCCAGTCCTATGAGCAATTGGCAGCGTCCCATGATTCATTGCAATCATCTGTATAAGACCGCATGGCTCAAATTTAGAAGGAACAATGATAAAGTCTGATCCGGAATAGAGAGTTCCAGCAAGTTGAGGATCAAACATGAGTTTACAGGCAAGATTTTGTGGGTAGAGTTTTGCAAGAGCGGTAAACTGTTCTTCCCAGTATTTATCACCGGTTCCTAGGAGTGCAAGTTGAAAATCTTTGATTCTCGTATCTTTCACAAGAGAGTACAACAGGTCGATTCCTTTTTGACGAGGATCAAGTCTGCCTACGAAACAGAACAGTGGTGTTTCCTCTTTATCAGGTAAACCGAATAGTTCTCGCGCACGTTTTTTTTGTTTTGCTTTTGCTACTGCCCAATCATTTCGAATCTCTCGCAAAAAGTCTGCATCTCCTGCTTCACCACTATCTATACCATTAAGAATCCCAAAGACTCTGCTTTGTCGCTCTTTCAGAAGTCCCGCAAACTCTCCCCCATATGCTGGGGTCATTATTTCCATTGCGTAGGCTGGAGAAACCGTTGTGATAATATCAGCGCTTGTTAGTCCTTCACGAAGCAGGGTTATTTTAGAAGGTTCTTTCTGATCTTGTTGCCAGGAAACGTTGATCTTTCCTAAGATTTCTGGTGTTAATGGTCCTACATACGAAAGATTGTGAATTGTCAGCATTGTTGCAACATCCATGTGGTACTTGCGTATAAGAAGTGGGATAAATCCTGCGTGATGGTCGTTACAATGAATGATATCAACCGAGAAGTTCCAGATATTTTTCATTACAATCTCAACGATTGCGAAATTAAAAAATACAAATGTTTCAGGTGATGTTGCTTGAGAGAGATATTTCTCATTAGAAAGAAGATAGACGGGAACAAGGGTGGTCGGGTGTATCATTTTATTTATACCCACGACTTCTTTTTCTCCTCCATACTCAACCGTGATTTCGCCGATTTTTGTAACAGGTTGAGAGAAAACGTTCAGTTCACTGTAATACGGTAAAGCGATGCGAATATCAACACCTTGCTTTTTCAGTGCGTACGGAAGAGATCGTGCTACATCTCCAAGACCCCCTTTTTTAAAAAGCGGATCCAATTCCCAAGAAACAAATAATACATTCATCGTCTATGCCCTTACTCTAACCTATCCTCACCTATCGGGATCAAGTTAGGAAAGCGAGGTAGAAAGTTCCCTATCA
This sequence comes from uncultured Gammaproteobacteria bacterium, assembly GCA_964649915.1. Taxonomy (GTDB): domain Bacteria; phylum Patescibacteriota; class Microgenomatia; order 2-02-FULL-39-11; family 2-02-FULL-39-11; genus CAZYQZ01. Next base: position 4,868 of record CAZYQZ010000046.1, read on the forward strand.
GGTTTTTTTTCAGTATAGTACTAGGGTATCATTTTAAGAGACGCTGGTATACAGAAAGATAGTCTTTTACCATCTTCTGCGTTGAAAAACTATTTTCTACATGATCACGACAGGCTTTTCTCATAGCGGAATATCCACTGGGTGTCATCCCGTTTATTCGTGACATTGCTTCCATAAGACCAGTCTCGCCTGTTGTTTTTACAAGGAAATCTCCACGCTTTGTATCGTCTGATTGGTTCACAACATACCCAGTTACTCCGTCAACCATTACCTCTGGGACACTACCACGCGCAAACGCAATAACCGGTGTCCCTGATGCCATTGCTTCAATCATCACAAGACCAAACGGCTCTTCCCATTCGATCGGAAACAGAAGAATTCGCGCCATCTGATATAGCATTTGTTTTTCTTTTCCTTTCACCATTCCAGGCTCCCCTATCATTGGATTTGTAAGAAATGGTTTTATTTTATCCAAAAAATAGACATCTTTCGTATCGCCATTAGGAAACTCGGTTCCGATTTCTAGGCGCATATTCATTTTCAGCGCCACATTGATCGCGTGATAGAGACCCTTTTCAGGAACAAGGCGGCCTACATGCAAAAGATAATCTGCAGGACTCTCGGTGTACGGCCAGTCAGACAGTCTGATACCGTTATAGACCGTATCGATAAACCGGAATGGATAGTTTCTTCTTTGTGAGTTGCTTATACTTACGAAATGACAGTTTGGGAGGGTATTTAATTCGTCTAAGAGTTTGTATTTCTCTTCATTTATAGGATCGTGTAGAGTAAATACGAATTGAATATTCTTTGGCGCTTCAAAAATGACTTCATAGACATAATCAAGCTGGTTTATGTGGATGACATGGATTCCCTTTTCTTTAGCCGTGTCGATCATTTGTGAGAGCATCAACTGATCTTTCCGTTTGACATATTCCTTATACTGGGGCGCATTAAGCTTCGTCTTCATAGGAAACGTCGGCTCTATTCCATAATCGAAAAGATGCCCTGACGTTTTCGAACCCTTCGCTGCGAAAAGATACACTTCGTGTTTGAGGTCCACTAACCCGTTGACCAAATCTTGAGCCAAATACCAAGGGGCAAGAATTTTTTCCTCATTGGGAGGTACTCGATGACGAGGCGAAATAAAAATTCCAATTTTCATATTCTTTTTTCGTAATTCTTATTTTGAATTCACAATCTTTGTAAACACACTATCGTATCCGTCAACCATTTTTTCAACTGTAAATCTTTCCTCCACGCGTTTTCGGCATGCAGCTCGCTGTATCTCCTTTATTCTTCCAACAGCCTCAACCAACCCATCAATTCCGGATTGCTTGATAACGACGGGTGACGCAAGCGAGGGGCTCCCAAGATGAGCTTCACTAGCACCTTGATAGTGACTACCAGTTGCAGAATGCGTGTCGTTGCTACTGCTTTGAAGCGATTCTTGGGAAACGCGAGCGGCAGGACCCGATGATACAATATAACCACTCACTCCATCCTCTATTATCTCCGGTACGGACCCCATGTTGTACGCAATCACGGGTGTTCCACAGGTCATCGATTCAGTCATGACAAGGCCAAATGGTTCGTGCCAGGAGATCGGGTACAGTGTTGCAAGCGCATTTCCATATAATGCGGCTTGTTCTCCCCCGTGCAGTTCCCCGATTAACTCGACGTTTACACCATCAATAAGCGGCTTTACTTTTTCTTCAAAAAAACTATTTTCCACCGGATCTACAGTACCTACTAATTTGAGTTTTATTCCTGTTCGTTTTGCGACTTCTATCGCATCAAGTGGGCCTTTTTTCTGCGTAATTCTTCCCATCCACAATAGATAGTTCTGAGGATTTTCTACATACGGATATAGTGTTGGATCTACCCCGTTATATATAGTCGACACCCAATTTATTTGTGGAAGCGGAAGTCTCTGATTTTCGGAAATACTGACAAAGTTATGGTTAGAAAACCGATTAAGTACTGCTTTTTTCTCTGTCACAGGTCCTTCTGCAAGAGAACTGTGGATCGTATGCACAACAGGTACTGAAGAAAATTCAGCAAGAAACATCGATAGGTATTCACCGTGATTATGAATAATGTCAAATTCTGCTGACCGTCTGAAACAATCTACGTATTGAAGGAGAGGGTAGACCGCTCCAAGGGAAGTCTTTTTCATTTCCCCACTGTTTCCTATTGCTGTGGGAAATGTAGAAACAAGGCGTGCGGAAGTTTTTGAGTCACCGGATGCAAAAAGAGTAACCTCGTGGCCTTTTTGCACCAAACCTTGCGTAACATGATATACAACTCGCTCTACTCCACCATACCCGTTTGGGGGGATAGGTAAATACGGAGGGGCAAGGACAGCGATTTTCATCTATTAAAATATCTTACCACGGGCGGTTGCCATGAGCAAAGGAGTGAGTCCTGTTTTGTCATTTCCCAATTTTGATCGTATCTCAGTAAGTGCTTGATTCGTAATAGGCTCGTGTTGAAAAGTTCCTTTAGTTGGGGGGATTTCTGGATATTCACCTATTTTTCCCAGCTGTATATGAAGGTGCATTCCTGCATCGTTATAGAAAATTTTTTTTAATTCATCGACAGCATATTCTTTATAGCGACTTAATTCAAACATAGGTTTACCCCAATTACTGTTAAAGTCCAAATATGCTTTATCCATCATACCCATGCTATGAGTTTTTTGAAGAAGTCGTGCTACCGAAAGGCCAATCGCTAACATTTCCAAAGATATAGTTGGATCTTCAAATGGTGCATGAGGAGATCGAAGAGTTTCTTCATTCCCGATTCCCATAGGAGATTTTACTTTTAACACCATATGAATACCTTGGTCCCTGTCGATTAAAGGATTATTCTCTGTAACAAGTCGATATCTCCCCCATTCCCAAATGACCCCTTGATCATCATTCGTAAACTGCTTAGGAGGATTCTCATCTGTAAAAAGGTCAATTTTTTTGTACCATTTTATTTTTTCTTTAAAGTCAAACGATTGATACAATGCTTTTAGTTCATCCTTTTCAGCTGGCGTATATACTCTCCTTCGGAAATCCCAACCGTACGACCCCTGTGGATCGTTCATCCATCCCTCAAAGTCCTCTGGTTTTGCAACGTCACGTTCAATTTTTTTTGGCTCGGCTTTATATGTATTAATCTCAGCAGCGGTAGCATCACCTACACGATCATCTTCGGGCTGAAGCCGAAGACGACGCGCCCGGTGCC